>JAODBQ010000035.1 GCA_025464045.1 Ilumatobacteraceae bacterium | reverse complement strand
GCTCGCAGAGGAGCTCGGCTTCGACGTCGTGTGGGCGTTGGAGCACCACTTCTTCGACTACTCGTTCTGCCCGGACAACACCGAGTGGCTGGCCTTCATCGCCGGCCGCACCAAGCGCATCGACATCGGCACCGCGGCGGTGATCATGCCCTGGAACGATCCGCTGCGGGTCGCCGAGAGAATCGCCCTGCTGGACAACATGTCCGAGGGTCGGCTCCGGTTCGGGATGGGACGGGGTCTGTCGCGACGCGAGTTCGCTGCCTTCGGGATCGACATGGAGGAATCGCGGGAGCGCTTCGACGAGGGCTCGATGATGGTCAAGCAGGCGCTGGAGACCGGGTTCATCGAGGGCAGCGGACCGCACTACCCGCAGCCGCGGGCACCGATCCGTCCTGCGCCGGAGCGCAGCTTCGAAGGGCGCCTGTACGCCGTGGCCAGCTCGGACGACTCGATCGAGGCCGCGGCGCGGTTGAGAGCAGCGATGGTGATGTTCTCCGACCGCTCGTGGAAGTCGCGCATGCCGAGCATCGAGCGGTGGCGTGCGCTGTACCGCGAGTTCCACGACGCGCCGCCACCGCCGCCGTTGGTCTGCGACTTCGTGTACTGCGCCGCGGACGAGGACGTCGCCGCCGAGCGGGGCACTCAGTACATCGCCGCCTACCTCCAGTCGGTGCTCGAGCACTACGAGATCATGGGCGAGCACTTCGACGGGATGAAGGGCTACGACGCCTACGCCACCGCGTCGGAGACGCTGCGCAAGGTCGGTGCGGAGGGCTTCCTCCGCGGCTTCCTCGACGCCACGGCATCCGGGACGCCCGAGCAGATCCTCGCCAAGTACCGCGCCCGTTGGGAGCTGCTCGGCGGGTTCGAGGCGGCACCGGCGTTCCGGTTCGGCGGGATCCCGTTCGAGGAGGCGGAGGCCGGGATGCGGTTGTTCGCCGCCGAGGTCCTCCCCGAACTGCGGAGCTGGACATGACCGCCGGCGATCGTCTGGCGAACCGGGTCGCGGTGATCACCGGTGGTGCGAGCGGGATCGGCAAGGCCACGGTCCTGCGCTTCCTCGCCGAGGGCGCACGGGTGGTGGTCGGCGACCTCAACGTCGAGGCCGGTCGGGCACTCGCCGCCGAGGTCGGCGACGACGCGGTCCTGCGCGTCCAGACCACCGACGTCAGCGACGAGCAACAGGTCGCGGCCCTGATCGACACGGCCACGACGGCGTTCGGTCTTCTCGACGTGCTGTTAAACAACGCCGGCATCGGCGGTGCGTTCGGCCCGCTCACCGAGCTCGACGTGGACCACTGGGACCGCACGTTCGCCGTGCTCACGCGCAGCGTGTTCCTCGGCATCAAGCACGGGGCGCGGGCGATGCTCGCCCAGGGCGGGGGCGGCAGCATCATCAACACCGCGTCCGTGGCCGGTGCCCGTGGTGGGGGGGGTCCGCTGGCCTACTCGGCCGCGACGGCCGCGGGGCTCCGCCTCACCGAGAACGCGTCGAACGAGCTCGCCCCGCACCGGATCCGGGTCAACGCGATCTGCCCGGGCTTCATCCGCACCCCGCTCGCCGTGGGGCGCGACGCGGAAACGGTCGTCGCGCGCATCTCCGAGGTGCAGCCGTGGCCGGAGACCGGCGCCGCCGAGGACATCGCCGCGGCGTGCCTGTTCCTCGCGTCCGACGACGCGCAGTTCGTCAACGGCATCGCCCTCCCGGTCGATGGCGGCCTCCTGGCGACCGGCACCCGACTGAACGGGCTCGTCGACGCGCGCAACTCGTGGAACCGCTACAGCGGCTTCGCCCATGGCAGCACCGGCATCAAGCCCGAGGTCCGTTCGCTCAGCGGCGGTGCGTGACGAGAACCACGTGGCGCGCGGTCGCACGCGTGCTTCACTCGTGGCGATGACCGATCAGCTCGCCCATCCCCAGCGCGGCGACGTGCCGCTGCGCACCGACGCGACGTTCGAGATCGTCCGCGACATGGCCGCGGACGGACACGCCAGGTACGTGCAGGGTCGTCCGGTGCGCGCGACGGACGGCGACGGCGCACTCGCGCCGGGCGCACTCGGCGTGCTGATCGACAGTGCCCTCGGCAACGGCGTCGTCGACTCCCTGGCCGACGACGAGCGGATCATCACCAGCCACATGCACATCGAGCTGATCCAGCGGTTCACCCCGCAGATCGACGCGGTGATCGGCGAGGGCTTCCCCGTGGCGGTCGGCAACGGCAGTGCGTTCGCGCGCGTGGAGATGCGCGCGCCCGGCGGCGACCTGCTGGCAACCGCGACCGGCCGGTTCGCGATGCTGCCCGCCACGAGCCTCGGCGGGGGCACGATCGCCGTCGGCGATGCCGGCTCGGCGGCGGTCCCGGCGCGCGGCGAGCCGCACCCGTTGGTCGCCGGCGCCGGCGTGCACGACCTGCTCGACACGCGTGTGCTGGAGCTCGCTGACGGGTTCGTGCGCGTCGCCGTCGTTGCCGGGCACCACCTGGCCAACGAGCGGTCTGGGCTGCACGGCGGCGTCGGGGTGCTGATCGGCGAGCGCACGAGCGAGCTCGCGCTGCGGGCCACCCTGCCGGCCTCACTGCCGGCCACGACGGCGATGCGGCCGGTCGAGCTGCGCATCGCGTTCGTGCGCCCGATCCCCGCTGTCGGTCAGCTCGTCGAGTGCCGCGCCGTCGTCGTCAACGCCGGCCGCACCGTGTCCGTCACCCGTGCCGAGCTGTTCACGTCGGACGGTCGACTCGCCGTCGTGGTGGACGGCATCCACATCGCCGTGTGACGCCGGGCCGATCCGGAACGACACCGTGCGCTGGCGGTGGACGCAGTCGAGTGCTCGGTCAGCCGAGGCGCCCGGCGGCGAGGGCGGCGTCGATGGATTCGTGGAAGTGCACGAGCGAGGGCTCGATCCGGCCGTAGACGACCTCCGGCAGCGCACCGGAGTCGAGGTTGCGCTGGATCTGCTCCATCAGTGGGAAGTCCTCGGTGCCGGTGACCTTGAGCAGCAGATCGAGGTTCTTGCAGAGGTAGCGCTCGGTGCGCTCGCTGAGCGGACCGACGTCGGCGAGCACCGTCGTCGACACGCGCGTGTGGCGCACGTCGATCGGCTCGAAGCGCCACAGCTCGAGGTGGTCGACCTGGTGGCAGAGCATCGCGTTGGGCAACAGGAAGTACTGGACGGTGCCGTACGGCAGCAGCGACTGCTCGGCCTCCGGTTTGGCGAACTCGTTGACGATGTCCTTGCGGAAGCCGACGTTGAGCAGGTGCGGGCCGAACGGCTCGAACACCGAACCGTGGGAGTCGAACGTCGGGGCGAGGCTCTCGCGGTGGAGGGTGCGGATGTGGTACGACTCGGTGAACGTGTCGAACACGAGCTTCCAGTTCATCTCCCACTCCGTGACGCGGGTCTCCACGTGCACGCTGGCGGCGATGTCGAACGAGGCGAGGTCATCGGCGGCACCGCACAGGAACGCGTCGACGTCGATCGGCTCGGCCGAGCCCGGGCGTACGAAGATCAGCCCGTGCCGTTCCGCCACGGCGACCTGGTGCAGGCCGCAGTCGATGGTGACGTCGTCGAACGCGCCCTCGGTCAACGGTCGTGCGTGCAGCGCGCCGTCGAGCTCGTAGCTCCAGGCGTGGTACGGGCAGCTCAACCGGCGCAACCCGTCGCCGCGACCCTCCAGCAGTGGCGCCCCGCGGTGGCGGCACGCGTTGACCATCGCCCGCAGCGATCCATCGGGCTGGCGGATGACCACGATCGGCACGCGGTCGAAGGTGGCGGTGAGGTAGGCGCCCGACTCGGCGCACTCGGAGGTGAGGCCCATCAGCACCGGACCGTTGCGGAACAGGACGCGCTGCTCGAGGGCGAACTGGTCGACGTCGGTGTACGTGGAGGCCGGCTGGACGCGGCTGTGCGTCCCGAACAACCCGACACGACGCTCGCCACTCTCGGCGATTCGTCGCAGCACGGCCACCTGGCGTTCGTGGTCCATCGCGACCTCTCTCTCGACGTCTTCTCAAAATCGAATCGCGTGTAGAATATCAGCGGGTCGACGTCGTCCACCGGTCGAGCTCGGTGCGCGGCGGTGCGGCTCGCGCTTCCCAGTCATCTCCAAGTCGGTGCCAAGCAGCCACTGCGTCGCCGCGACCACGCTTGACCCATGCACATCACCGAGGAACTGCACGATCACGACGAGGATCACGACCGTGGGCTCGGCTTCGACCTGCCGACGCTGATCAACCGCCGCCGGATCTTCCAACTCGCTGCCGGCGCCGGCGTGCTCGCCCTCGTCGGCTGCAGCTCGTCGTCCAGCACGAGCTCGACGACGACCGGCTCGACGACCGGCTCGACGACCGGCTCGACCGGCTCCGCTGCAACCCCGACGGCAGGCACCAGTGCGTCAACGGACGCGACAGTGGGCGCGGACTCGTTGACCGGGATCCCCGAGGAGACCGCGGGGCCCTACCCGGGTGACGGCTCGAACGGGGTCAACGTGCTCACCCAGAGCGGGATCGTGCGCAGCGACATCCGTTCCAGCTTCGGTTCGTCGACCGCCACCGCCGAAGGCGTCCCGACGACGATCACGCTGACGGTGCTCGACGTCGCCACCGCTACGCCCCGCGAAGGTGCGGCCGTGTACCTGTGGCACTGCGACATCGACGGCGCGTACTCGCTGTACTCCGAGGACATCGCCGACGAGAACTACCTGCGCGGGGTGCAGGTCGCCGACGCGCGCGGTCGGGTCACCTTCACCAGCATCTACCCGGCGTGCTACTCGGGCCGGTGGCCCCACATCCACTTCGAGGTCTACCCGAGTGTCGACGCAGTCACGTCGGCGTCCAGCACGCTGGCCACGTCGCAGCTGGCGCTGACCGATGCGAGCAATCAGCTGGTGTTCGCGACCGCCGGCTACGAGCAGAGCGTCGGCAACTACGCGCGGACCTCGCTGGCGACCGACAACGTCTTCAGTGACGGGGCCGCGCTGGAGACGCCGACGGTCACGGGCAACGTCACCGACGGGATGGCGATCGCCCTGACCATCGCCGTGGCGACCAGCTGACTGATCGCGTCTACTTCAGCAGGCCGCCGATCGCGGCCACCGCGACGACGAAGCCGATCCCCGCCATCAGGATGCTGCGGCTGCGCGGTGCGGTGGGCAGGTCCTCCTCGGACTTGCTCACCTCCGGCGGCCGCAGCAGGGCGAGCACGTTGCCGATGAACAGTGCACCACCGAGCGCGAGCAGCAGCCAGACGATGAGGTTGTCGCCGAGGAACGGTGTGTCGTCGCCGAGGATCACGCCCACAGTGTGGCTGCCCTGCGATCAGAACGGACGCGGTTCAGACGCCTCGTGCGGCGTTGCCGAACTTGGTGTACTGGCCACGGAACACCAATCGCACGGTGCCTGTCGGTCCGGCGCGGTGCTTGGCGATGATGACCTCGGCGGCCGCCTTGTCAGGTGAGTCGCGGTTGTACACCTCGTCTCGATACAGGAACATGACGACGTCGGCGTCCTGCTCCAGCGAACCGCTCTCACGCAGGTCGGCGAGCATCGGGCGCTTGTCCGCGCGGCTCTCCAGGGCGCGGCTCAGCTGGCTGAGCGCGATGATCGGCACCTCGAGCTCACGGGCGAGGATCTTCAGGCCACGGCTGATCTCGCTGACCTCCAGCTGCCGGTTCTCCGAGGACGTACCGCCGGTCATCAGCTGCAGGTAGTCGATGAGGATCAGGGCGAGCCCTTGATTGGCCTTCAATCTCCTGGCCTTGGCACGGATCTCCATCACCGTGACGCGCGGGTTGTCGTCCAGCAACAGCGGGACGTCGAGGCGGTTGATCGCCCGTCCGATCTTCGTCCAGTCGATCTCGGCGAGGCGCCCGGAGCGCAGCTTCTGCGTGTCGACCTCGGCCTCGCGGGCGAGGATGCTGGAGGTCAGCTCGGCGTGGCCCATCTCCAGGGAGAAGACGATGACCGGCTTGTTGGTCTGCTGGGCGACGTGGGTGGCGATGCCGAGGCCGAGACTGGTCTTGCCCATCGCGGGGCGGGCCCCGATGATGTTCAGCGTGCTCGGTTGCAGCCCCGACAGCAGCTCGTCGAGGTCGGTGAACCCGGTGGGGACACCGGTGATCGTGTCGCCGCGCTCGTAGGTCTCCTGCAACCGGTCCATGGCCAGCGGCAGCAGCTCGCTGAGCGGACGGGTGGTGCTGGTCGAGATGCGGTCCTCGGCGATCTCGAAGACCTTGGTCTCGGCCTCGTCCAGCGCCTTGGCGACGTCGTCGGGTTCGAGGTAGCCGATCTCGGCGATCTCGCTGGCGACGCCGATCAGCCGCCGCAGGACCGCGGTGTCGATGACGATCTTGGCGTAGCGCGCCGCGTTGGAGATGGCCGGCGTCGCGTTCTGCAGCTCCAGCAACATCGCCGCGCCACCGATGTCCTCCAGCAGCCCGTTGCGCCGCAGCTCGTCGGCCACCGTGACCACGTCGACGGCATTGCCCTCGGCGATCAGCCCGCGCACCGCGGCGTAGACGTGCTGGTGGGCGGGCTTGTAGAAGTGATCGACCTGCAGGCCCATCTCGCCGACCTGGCCGACCACGTCGCGCGACAGCAGCAGTGCGCCGAGCAGGCTCTCCTCGGCGTTGAGGTTGTGCGGCGGGACACGGCTGCCGACGCGCTGCGTCGGCGCGCGATCCCGTCCGCCGTCCCGTCTGTGCTCCACCATCGTGCTTCCTCCGACCTCTACCTTCCTCCGCGACGGCTGTGGGGCGCCAGACCCGAAACCTGTGCCAAACCGGACCCGGAACCTGTGCACCGCCTGTGGACAACCAGCCGACAACCGATCCCGGGAACGACGCAGCCCCGAGCGACCTGCGCTCGGGGCTGCCGTGTCTCGTGTGTGCGTGTGCGTGCGCCGGAACGCCGGCCCGCGGTGGGGAAGCGACTACCGCTTCGTGACCTCGAGCCGGATCGGGAACTCGACCGCGCTGTGCAGCTTGGCCGACACCGAGTGATCGCCGAGCGTCTTGATCGGCTCCATGTGGACCTGCTTGCGCTCGAGGGTGATGTTCGTCTGCTCTTCGATCGCGGCGACCACATCGGCAGCGGTGACGGAGCCGAACAGCTTGCCGTCCGGGCCGGCCTTGGCCGTGATGGTGATGACCTTGGCCACGAGCTTGGTGGCGATTGCCTGCGCGCCCTCCCGATCGTGGGCATCGCGCAGGTCACGGGCACGACGCATCGCCCCGGCCTGGGAGACGGCGCCTTCGGTGGCCTTGAACGCGTGCCCGTTGGGCAGCAGGAAGTTGCGTGCGTACCCGTCGGCGACGTCGACGATGTCGCCACGCTTGCCGAGTCCGGAGAGATCGGCGCGGAGGATCACCTTCGTGCTCATGCCGTCACCGCCACGCCCTCGACACCGTCGAGCGATTCGGTGCGAACCGCACCGGGCGCCTCGGGCGCCGTCGTGGGAGTCGGCGACTCGTTGCGATCACGACGACCTTCGCCTTCACGACCCTCGCGGCCTTCACGACCCTCGCGGCCTTCGCGGCCTTCGCGCGGCGGACGACCGGTGCGAGCCTGCGAGACGCGCTTCGTGTACGGCAGCAGCGCCATCTCGCGGGCGTTCTTGATCGCCATCGCGATCTCGCGCTGCTGCTGCACGGTGTTGCCGGTGACCCGACGGTTGCGGATCTTCGAGCGGTCACTGACGAACCGGTTGAGCAGGTTGACGTCCTTGTAGTCGATGAACTCGACCTTGTCGGTGACGAGGACGCTGGTCTTCTTCTTGAACTTCTTCGGGTTCGCCTCTTTCGGCGACCGAGCCTTGTTCTTCTTACTGGTCATTGCGATGTCCTTCGTGGGGTAGCACTGGGTTCAGAACGGTTCTTCGTCGCCGTAGACGGGATCGGGCGCACGCCCGCCGCCCGACGGGGCAGAGGAGCTGGAGGCGGAGCCGCCGCCGCCGGCGCTGTCGCGGGAGATCCGCTCGATCTCGGCACGGGCCCAGCGCAGCGAGGGGCCGATCTCGTCGGCGACGATCTCGACCACGGTGCGCTTCTCGCCCTCGCGGGTCTCGTAGTCGCGTTGCTCGAGCCGCCCGTTGACGATGATCCGGGTGCCCTTGTGCAGCGAGGCCGCGGCGTTCTCGCCGAGCGTGTCCCACGCGACGACGTTGAAGAACGACACCTTCTCCTGCCACTCGCCGTTCACCTGGAACCGCCGGTTGACGGCGAGCCCGAAGCTGGCGACGCCCTTGCCGCCGCCGGTGAAGCGCAGCTCGGGTTCACGGGTGATGTTGCCTACGAGGGTGACGGAGTTGTCGGCCATGGTGTTCCTCCTCTGGGATGCAGCGTCAGCGTGACGAGGTCAGGCTGCTGCGCCCACGAGGCCGCGGCGAGCCGCCTCGTTGTCGGGC
>JAODBQ010000697.1 GCA_025464045.1 Ilumatobacteraceae bacterium | reverse complement strand
GCGGGGATGAACCCCGTCAATTTGCGCCTCGATCCCGCTCTGCAGCACGGCCAGCGGGTTCCGCAGCTCATGGGTGATGTCGGCCAGGAACCGCCGTCTCTGCTCCTCGTTGGAGGCCAACCGGGTCGCCATCTCGTTGAACGTCGTGGTGAGGAGGCGCAGCTCGCGGGGCCCTCCGACCTGCACGTTCACGACCCCGTAGTCGCCGGCGGCCACTTGCTCAACGGCGCGGAGCAGGTCGCTCACCGGACGGCTGGCGCGACGGTAGGCAACGGTTGCGGCGCCTGCGGCGGCGAGGGTCGCTGCGCCGATGACCACGAGGCCACGGGGGCGCCCCTCCCCGTCCGTCGGCAACCCAAGGTTGCCCCAGCGGCCCGTCGCTACAGCTGTGACTATCGCGACCACGACCGTCCACGCCAGCACGACGGCCACTGCGACTACCAGAAGCCGCCGACGGAAGCCTCGAGTGGCGTCGCCGAGGCTCGGCCGGACAGGCGACGCGCGTTCGCCTTCGCGCCGCGTGATGGCCCGCTTGGCCGGTCGATCAGTCATCGGCAAAGCGGTAGCCGACGCTGTGGACGGTCAACAGGTAGCGGGGCTCGTGGGGATGGGGCTCGAGCTTGCGGCGGAGGTTCTTGATGTGCGCGTCGACGGTGCGTTCGTAGGAGTTGACAACGACGCCGTGGATGGCGCCGAGCAGCTGCGCCCGCGTGAACACACGACCAGGCTGGCGGGCCAACTGCACCAGAAGGTCGAATTCGGTCGCGGTCAACTCGACCGACCGATCGCCGACCGTCACCTGACGGCGGCTGGTATCGATGGCGATGTCCGCCACAACGAACAGTTCCCGATCCGTCTGCGGCCCCTCGGTGCGTCGTAGAACCGCCCGTACCCGGGCCAGGAGCTCGCGTGGGCTGAAAGGCTTGACCAGGTAGTCGTCGGCCCCGAGTTCCAACCCGAGCACACGGTCGGTCTCGTCTCCCCGTGCGGTCAGCATGATGATCGGTACCGGCGAGGTGCGGCGCAGCTCGCGGGCCACATCCAGGCCGTCCAGACCAGGCAGGCCGAGGTCGAGCACCACCAGGTCGGGCGGTCGCGCTCGGGCCGAGGCGATCGCACTGTTGCCCTCAGCGGCCGTGGTCACCGAGAACCCCGCGCCCCGTAGATAGTCCCCCACGACATCGACGATCTTGGGTTCATCGTCCACGACCAACACGGTTTTCGGCACCCCCCCATCCTCGCGTCGGTTCAAGTCGAACGCTCCTTCAGCCGCTCAAGGTCTGATCGATGGTCACGATCCCACGCACATGTGAATACGGCGTGAAGGCAGAACGGAGTCCTTGCGAGCGATCGGGCACCTTCCGCCCGCGAATCCTCGATATGCGCACGGCGCGTTCACGCCTGCTTCATTTCTCCAGCCGATCGTCAACCGGTATGCGAATCAACCAGGCAACCTCGTTCGAGCCACACCTTGCGACCATCACCATCATGGGCTCAGGACGAATCGGACCCACCCTCGCAGCCATGATCGGCCTCATCGCCACCGTCGTCGCTGGCCTCGCGCTGACCCGCACCAAACTTCGCACCCGCTCCGACGTCGAAGTCGGCGCCAACAGCGACCAAAGCGCCAACACAGCCCTCGCGCTGGGGGCAATCAGCCTGATCCTCGGCGGCGTGTTCCTGGCTACCGCCGACGGCGGTCCCGGCACCGGCAACGGCGTCGTCGGGTCCTTCGCAGCCCTGGTCCTCGGGCCGATCGCCATGGTCCTCGGCGGGCTCGCGCGGGCCTGCTGCAAGAAGGTGACTCACCACGCTCGTGACTGACAGCAACGACCGCCGACACTTGCCGTCAAGGTGTGGATCGCCGGGGTATCCATCGGCCAGCCCGGTCACGTCGTGAGGCCGATCTTCGGGTTGGCTCTGCGGTTGAGCAACCGAGTGTCTGTCAACCGGCCAGTTCCGCGAACGAGCTTCGCTGGGTCCATGGGTCTGCCCACGATGTGCCGGTGCGCATCGATGTAGAAGTACGAGCCGTGCGCTCACAGTGGTTGCGTCGCCAACGAACCCTCCGTCTCGGCAGGCAAGGGCCCACCGAGATTGGGTGGGAGCCGTCAGGTTCCTGCGACGAAAGCGACGACGACGTAGGCGGCCTGTCTGTCGAAGTTCTCGCGTCGCCGATCGTAGATCGTGGTCGTTCGCGGGTCGGCGTGTCTCGCGGCGATCTGAACGTCGCGTAGCGGCACGCCGGCATCGAGGGCCGCCCTGGTGAACGCGGCACGGAGCATGCGCGGGTGGACGTCGCCAATGCCGGCCTGCTTGCCGATCGAGCGAACCCAACGGTGAGCCGTGCGAGGATCGAGGCGCTGCCCGTCCTGACGGACCAGGATCGGCCCGCCGCGACGATCACCGGCAGCGAGATCGATCGCCCGCGCGGTGCGCGGAACGAGCGGGATCAACGCCGGCTTGCTGGCCTTGCCGACGATCCGCAACGTGCGAGGCCCGCGATCGAAGCCGAGGTCCGCGCTATTCGTCTCACACGCGTCGGTGACTCGCAACCCGTTCAACCCGCGCAGCACCGCGAGTCCCGCGTGTTGGCGATCCACTCGTTCGGCGGTGAACAGGAAGCGGGCAAGCTCACCACGGTCGAGCCAGCGACCTTCGCTGGGATGGACCATTGGTCGGCGAACGTACTGGGCGGGGTTGTACGGGATCCGTCCGTCGATGTGGGCGAACTTGTAGAACCCGCACACCGTCGACAGGCGTCGGTCGATCGTCGAAGCGGGCGAGGAACGCTGCCGCCGCCATCTCGGCAGCATCGAAGAACGCATCGTCGGCGACTCGATCGACGGTCGACGATGGGGTGGCTTGCATAAGGAACCTCCTGATCAGGTGGACGTTCAGCGAACAACGAACGTCAACCGGCGACACGCGGGGCAGGGTCCTGCGGCGCCGTCCTGGCGCGGTAGGGGGCGCCCCGCCAGGCGGAGTGAGACTGACCGGGATGCTGCTCCACGTCACGCGCCCGACCGATCAGGCTCTGGCCGTGTTGGCGCAGGAAGGCGCCGGGGACGAGCTGACCTACTCGCCGGTCGGGATGTCCGCGCTCGAGGTCGCTCCGGCCGGGTATCGCCGTGATCGGTGGGTTCGAGCAGTCGGTCACGGCGACGAGACGTTCGGTGAAGCCGCCGAGGTGTTGATGAGCTGGGGTGTCCATCGTGGTGCTGGTCTGACGGTGCATGCTTCAGGCCGTCCCCAGTTGGACTCGGTGGTGGCGATGGCCGCTCCGCTCCCGTTCGGCTTCGTCAGCGTTGTCTGTCGCGTGGTCGATGTGATCGACGAGCCGAGCCGTCGTGGCTTCACCTATGGCACGTTGTCGGCCCACCCCGAGCGAGGTGAGGAAGCCTTCGTGGTGGAGCTCGGCGAAGACGGCGTCGTCAACTTCGAGGTCGCGGCCATGTCGCGACCGCGTCACCTCCTGGCGCGGGCCTGCCCACCCGTTGCTCGGCTGCTCCAACGAGCCGCCACCGACCGATACCTCAGCGCGATGCAGTCCGCGCTCCACGGCGGGTGACTCGGTACTTCGACACAGCACCTACGGATCAGGCACCGCGCGCCAATTCGGCGATGGGCGACACTCCCATCGGTTGCGGCGGATGCGCGTGGTGGGACACGTCAACCGTGTCGGCTAATGAAACCCAACAGCCGTGGCGGTGACGAGACCCGGGGCGGCCCGCTCCGTCCGGGCTCCGCTTGCCCTCGACCGACCTGAATAGGAGAACCGCGTCAGGAAAACCCTCGCGACTACGTGCCTCGGGCGGTGGCTTCGGCGAATCCCGAATGACAGCCTGGTGCTTGGGATGGCAGTGTGCAGCGGATGAAGCTGTATCTCAGCTCGTATCGGCTCGGGAATGAGCCCGCAGCTCTCAGGACACTGGTCGGTGGAGGCGTGCGCGCAGCAATCGTGTTGAACGCTTGTGATGCGTTCGAGTACCCCCGCTTCATCTGGTCTCGCGAGTATGCGGACATCAGCGGGCTCGGGTTCGACGCGGTCGAACTCGACCTTCGCGAGTACTTCGGGGATCCCACAGGGCTGAGCGAGGCAATTTGCGGGATCGATCTCCTGTGGGTCGTAGGTGGAAACACCTTCGTGCTCGCTCGGGCGATGAGCGCAGCGGGCTTTGTCGACGTCGTCACCCAACCTCTGCAGGCCGGCACGCTGACGTACGCCGGGTACAGCGCCGGAGCGGGCGTGACCACGCCAGGGTGGGAAGTCATCGAATTGATGGACGACCCGAACGCCCTGCCGATTGGCTACCCGTCAATCGATCGACCACCCACCCTCGCCTGGGTACCGTGGCGGATCGTCCCGCACTGGAGATCCGACCATCCTGAGTCTGCGCTCGCTGATCAAGCAGTTGAGGCCCTCCTCACGGCCGAACTGCCGTTCCGTACGCTCCGAGACGGTCACGCCATCGTCGTCGACGGGGGCGACGAACACATTGTCGGCACGGGCTAACGAGGCGACCGTCACGTGCCTGCACCCGGCATTGGGTGACACCTTGGGGGGGTCGTAAGTAACCGCGTGGGGGACACCAAGGCTCGTGGCTCGTGGAGGGCGGTCGGTTGCTCGCACGGGCGGATACGGCTCACTGCTGGGGGCCCGGCTGGTTGTGCTTGATCAGCATGGCGGCGGCCTATTGGAGGTCGACGATGCCGTCTTTGATCTGCTCCTGCTCGCATGGAGCACCTACACCACCCCTGGTTGGTCGCTCGACGGACAGGTTGGAGGGCATCAGGCTCAGACCGCTTTGGCCGCAAACCGACGCGTCACGGGACTCACCCACTGTGGCCAGCTGTCCGGGTGCGATACAGCATGAGCGTCTTGTCGAGAGGAGCATGGAGCCCTCGGACAAACCCCAATATGAAATACGCCGCTCGTCGGGCACCGAACGGCCGCTGGCGTCGGACCACATTCGCCAAGAGTGGGCCTAGGCCATGCCGCCAGAGTGACGCTATGTAAAGAGTTGCAGCACCCGGAATACGACATCGAACCAGCTTCGCCAACACTGCACCGTAGCCCAGCATATATCCACTTATAAGGCCGCCCCCCTCGCCGTGCGTTCTGAAGCCGTGATGAACAACCTCGGTCCCAGAGATGCAATATATCTGTTCGCCCTTCAGCAGCAAGCGATACGCGAGGTCATGCTCTTCGCCGCCCCGGAAGAAGGCGCCCGCGCCGAGCAGTGGATCAAACCCCCCAGCCGCCAGCGCCGCCGACCGCCGCAACCCCATTCCTGCCCCGATACCCAAGGTCAACTCTCGACGCGAGAATGCACCGATTAGCACGTCTGAAACTAGGCGCCCCGGGATAAACCCGACATCGGCGTCAAAGGGTCCACTGACCACACTGCAGAATACCAAGGCAACGGCAGAATAGCGGTTCAACGCTTCTTGCATCACTTCTAGCCAGTCCGAGGGCACTTCGCAATCGTCGTCAGTCATAAGCACTACGTCCCCTCTTGCCAGTTCCAAGCCCAGATTGCGGGCTATGCTCAAGCCGGCGGACTTGCTTTGGACGTAACTTAAACGTCCATCGTCTTTGTAGTGACTGAGCGCGCTCGACGTAGCGGTATCAGAACTCTGATCTATTACCAGCAGCTCGAATGACTTGTGTCTGCTGGCGAGAATGCTCCTTACGGTCGACTGGATTGAATCGCCTCTATCGCGGGTACATACCAACACGGTGACTTCCAAGGAGCGCTCCGCTCCGGTTTGATCTTCCGACGGCACGGAGATCATGGCGTCTCTGCATGGTGGCCGGTCTGGTCGATGCCGGCGACTCGCGTAGGCGCTCGTTGCGGGAGGAGACAGGCCTTCTGTGCCCCGGCCAGGCACGCCAGCACTGCGAGAGGCCGCCCCACGGCGTAAAAGGCTCTATCGAGATGTGTGCCGCGCGAGGGTGGGTCGAGGACCTCGTTGTAGGCGCGTACATACCCGTCGACCGTCATCACCTCGGAAAACGTCTCGCGTGCCCGCCTCCGCCCGGCATCGCCGAGCCGACTACGGAGGTCCGGATCGTTGACGAACCTGACGATCGCATCGGCCAGCTCCTGGGGGTTGTCGGGACGGACGAGCAGTCCAGTCTCGCCGGCGACGATCGCCTCGGGAATGCCGCCGACCTCCGTTCCGATGGTCGCCAAGCCGTGCTGGGCGGCCTCGACAAACACCAGCCCGATCGGCTCGTGCCGCGACGGC
>JAODBQ010000689.1 GCA_025464045.1 Ilumatobacteraceae bacterium | reverse complement strand
CACCGCCTCACAGGGCCGGTCGGCGCGACGTGCACGGTGCTCGCCGCGAGCGTGACGACCGCGGCGCCTGCCGACTGGTTCGCCTCGTGGTCCGCCGCGGAGCGCACCGCCCAGGCGACGATCACCGCCGCCCTCGACGGCGCGCTGACCGAGCCGGCAGTGGCACGGTTGCTCACCACGGGAGCATTGGCGAGTGGCGGCCACGTCGTCGTCGCCTCGTCGATGCCGATCCGCGACGTCGAGTGGTTCGGCGGCAGCGGTGCCGGCCTGACCGTGCACGCGAACCGTGGTGCGAACGGGATCGACGGCGTGGTGGCCACCGCCATCGGCGTCGCGATCGGGTCCGGCTCGCCGACCGCCGTGCTGCTGGGCGACGTCGCCCTGTGCCACGACGCGAGCTCGCTCACCGCGTTGGCCGGGCGTGGCCTGGACCTGACGATCGTCGTCGTCGACAACGACGGCGGGGGGATCTTCTCCTTCCTCCCGCAAGCGGAGCGGTTGCCGCCGGCGCGCTTCGAGCAGCTGTTCGGCACGCCGCACGGCACCGATGTGGTGGCCCTCGCTGCGGCTCACGGACTCCCGGCGTGCACCGCGGGGTCACCGCAGGAGCTGCGCGCTGCAGTCGCTGCGCCGGGCACGAAGCTGGTGCGCGTCGTCAGCGAGCGGACGGGCAACGTCGACGTCCACCGGCGGATCAACGACGCCGTGGTCGCGGCCCTCGCCGCGCACTGAGGGCGATGTCGTCGCCTACGGGCGGATGATCGCCGCGAGCATCGCCTGCAGCTTCGCCTGCGTCTCGGCCAGCTCGGCGGACGGGTCGCTGTCGGCGACGATGCCACCTCCGGCGACGAGCCGCGCCGAGCGGCGGTCATCGCTCAGCTCGGCGCAGCGGATCGCGACCGCGAACGTGCCGTTGCCCGCGGTGTCGACCCAGCCGACGGCCCCGCCGTACCGTCCGCGGGCGAAGCCCTCCGCCTCGCGGATCAGGGCCAGTGCCTCGTCGCGCGGGAAGCCGCCGAGCGCCGGTGTGGGGGAGAGCTGGCGGGCGAGCGTCAGCGCCGACGGACGTGGCTCCGACAGCAGCCCCTCCATCGCCGTCGCCAGGTGCTGCACGTTGGCGACGGCCATGATCGACGGCTCGGGCTCCCAGTCGAGGTAGCTGCACCACGGCAGCAACGTGTCGTAGATCGCCTCGATCACGACCCGATGCTCGATCTGGTTCTTGGTGCTGGCGAGCAGCGCGGCGGCGATCGCCGCGTCCGCCTCGGGGTCGCCGGTGCGCGGCGCGGTCCCCGCGAGCGGGTGCGATCGCACGGTGCTGGCGTCGACCGCGACGAGCAGCTCGGGCGAGGCGCCGATGAACCCGTCGATCGAGTACCGGTAGCTCGAACCGAACGACGCCTTCAGCCGCAGCAGCACGGCGTGGACGTCGATCGGCGCATCGCTCGTCACCTCGACCTCGCGGGCGATCACCGCCTTCTCGATGGACGCGGCGCGCACCGCATCGCGCGCTGTCCTGACGGCGGCGAGGTAGCGATCGACCGGGGTCAGCGGGCGCACCGCGTACCCGCCTGCGGCAGGCGCCGGACGGGCGGCGGCGATCGGCGGCGCGGCGGGAGTCCCACCGTCCACGGTGGTCGTGGTGATCCACGCGCTGGCGTCGCCGCGGCGGACGACCGTGATCTCGGGCACGATCAGCTCGCCGGGTGCATCGGGCTCGAACGGCAGCGACACGAACGCGACCGGGTGGACCCCGCCGACGTGATCCTCGTGAGGGATGCCGCGCCACCGCTCGGCGAGCTCGTCGACATCGCCGCACCACCTCGCGGCCACGCCGCGGCCGGCCACGCCGACACCGTTGCGCGCGAACAGGTAGCCGTCCCCCGCGGCGATGTCCTCGAGCTCGACCGCCGCGTCGCCCGCGGCGTGGTACGGACGGGTGACGGCGTGCACGTCAGCTGCGGGTGCCGACGAGCAGCTGGGTGATGCCCCCCGACAGTGGGATGTGCTGGGTGTCCGTGAACCCCACGGCGTGCAGGCCAGCGATGATCTGCTTCGGCGGGGGCAGGTAGGCGACGCTCTTGGGCAGGTAGCGGTACGCCGCGCCGTCGCTCAGCAGCCCGCCGATGCGCGGTACGACGTGACCGAAGTAGATCCCGTTCCCGAAGCGCACCAGACGGTTGTGGGGGATGCCCACGTCGAGCAGCGCGATGCGTCCGCCGCGGCGCACGACCCGGCCGAGCTCGGCGAAGAACGCGGGGAGGTCGGCGAGGTTGCGCAGCGCGAACCCGCACGTCGCCCCGTCCACCGACCCGTCGGCGAGCGGGAGGCGCAGGATGTCGGCCTGGACGCGCGGTGCTCCGCTGCGACCCGCGGCGAGCATCCCGAAGCTGAGGTCGAAGGCAATCGGCGCGTGGCCGGCCGCGGCGAGATCGACGCACAGGTCGCCCGTCCCGGCGGCCAGGTCGATGACGGTGCTGCCCGCGGCGAGCGACAGCAGATCGACCGTCTTGCGCCGCCACCTCACGTCGAGGCGGAACGTCATCACCCGGTTGACGAGGTCGTAGCGCGGCGCGATGGCGTCGAACATCTCGCGCACGGCACGCACCTTCGCCTCGCCCTGGGGCAGCTCGTCGGTGTCCCACGAGGCGCGTTCGCCGTCGTGGTGGTCGTGCACGGCGGAGGTCATCTCTCGCAGGCTACGTCGGGCCCGCGGCAGCCCGGTGTCGACGTCTGGGTGCACCGATCTGGGTCACGCGGGTTCGCCGCGGCGCAAGGCCTGGCTCCAGGTGATCCGTGAGCCGCGGTGGAGCAGCGAGCGGGCGTAGATCGCCCCGGCGACGCGAATCACCACGTCGACGGCCGTCACGAGCAGCACTGCCGCGAGCGCGACCTGCCACGCCGTTGCCACGCCGGTGGCGATGCGCAGCGGCATCAGCAGCGGTGCGAACGGCGGCAGGATCGACAGCACCGTCGGCAGCGTGCTGCCCGGGTTGGCGGCGACCACGAACACGACGATGTACCCGCCGGTGAACATCAGCGAGATCGGCGCGGCGGACGCCTGCGCGTCCTCCTGACGGGACACGAACGAACCGGCGAGCGCGAAGAGCGTGCTGTAGAACGCGAAGCCGCCGAGGAACCAGCCGAGCGTGGACGGCAGCGCGACCCAGACCTCGCTCGGCACGGACGTGCCGGAGATCTTCAGCGAGACCACGCCGGCGATCACGAGCAACGCGAACTGGATCATCGCGACGATGCCGATGCCGAGCACCTTGCCGGCGAGCAGGACGTGTGCCTTCACTTGCGCGAGCAGGATCTCGACCACAGCACTGGTCTTCTCCTCGACGACGCCGGTGAGCACCATCGCGCCGAACGTGTTCAGGCTGAGGAACAGCAGGATCGCGGACAGGGTGCCGACGAGCCGTCCGACGTCGTTGTCCGGGCGTGTCTCCACCGTGGTCGCCGACAGAGGCGGTGGTGAGACGATCGATTCGATCTGCGCCGGGGTCAACCCCAGCTGCCGGGCCGCCTGCGCCGCCGACGCGGCGCGCCACGCCGCCCCGACGACCGCCGCGTTCGTCTCGTTGACCGCCGTCGTGAACAGCATCTGGTGCGCGTCGCCGTCGACGACGACGTCCACCTTGCCGTCGCGCAGCGCAGCGTCGGCGGCGCTCCGGTCGGCGAGCGGCTCCTCCCACGTGATGGTCCGACCGATCGACGCACCGGCCTGCTGCACCGCGTCGGCGAAGCCGGACGGGACAGCACCGACGGTGACGACGCGCGTGCGCGGGGTCGAGGAGTCGCTGATCGCGCGGTTGACGATGCCGATGAGGAGGATGACGATCACGAAGATCGCGGTGGAGATCTTCATCGCCCGCGACCGCAGCCGCGAGCGGACCTCACGGCGGGCGACCAACCAGATCTTGCTCGACGCGCGGTCCCGCGCGGGACGGCCGGTCATCCCGTGCTGCCGGTGCGAGCACCGGCGCTGGCCGTCGCCCCACCGACGACGTTGCGGAACACCTCGGACAGCTCGGGCGGGCTGAAGCTGAATGATGCGAGCGGCGCGGCGTCGGCCAGCTGATCGAGCAGGGTACGTCCGTCTGCCGACGCGTCGGTCCGCAGCCGGATGTGGCGGTCGGTGCGCTCGATCACCTCGCCCACCGGTTGCCACGCGGCGTCCGGCGTTGCGGTGAACGTGGCGTCGACGTAGCGCACCCGCGAACCGGCGCGGAGGTCGTCGACGTTGCCGGAGAGCACGACGCGCCCGTGATCGACGATCACCACGTCGCGCGTCAGATCCTCGACGAGGTCGAGCTGGTGACTGCTGAACAGCAGCGCCGCACCGGCCTCGACGCGTTCCAGCAGCACCTCCTCGAGGACGTCGACGGCCACCGGATCGAGGCCGGAGAACGGCTCGTCCAGGACGAGCAGCTCGGGGTCGTGGACGAGCGCCAGCGCGAGCTGCACGCGCTGCTGGTTGCCCGAGGAGAGGTCCTGCACCTTCGAGTCGCCGCGGTCGGCGAGGCCGACGCGGGCCAACCAGCGGTCGGCGGCGGCACTCGCGGCGCGCGCCGTCAACCCGGCCAGCTCGGCGACGTAGACGACGTGCTCGCGCGCCTTCATGCTCGGGTACATCCCCCGCTCGGCCGGCATGTACCCGATGCGCGACCGCACCGCGGCGCCGATCGGCGCACCGTCCCACGTGATCGCGCCGCCGTCGAGGGCCAGGAGTCCGAGGATGGCGCGCATCGTCGTCGTCTTGCCCGCGCCGTTCGGGCCGAGGAAGCCGACCATCTGACCCCGGGCGACGCGCAGGTCGACGCCGTCCAGCGCGACGATCGAGCCGAAGCGCTTGGCGATGGACCGCACGTCGAGCACGTGGGGGAACGTACCCCTGGCTGCCGGTCGGGAACCACGGTCGTCGTGCGGTCGGTTCAGCCCGTGATGGCCACCTGCTTGGCCCAGCGGTAGTCCGCCTTGCCGGACGGCGAGCGCACGACCAGCGGCACGAACAGGACCGCCTTGGGCAGCTTGTACCGGGCGAGGCGTTCCGCCGCGGTGCTGCGCAGTTCGGCCTCGGTGACGGTGACGCCGTCGCGGACCTGCACGACCGCCACCACCTCGTTGCCCCAGCGCTCGCTCGGTCGGCCGGCGACGACGCAGTCGTACACCGCCGGGTGGGCCTTGATCGCGGCTTCGACCTCCTCGGCGAAGATCTTCTCCCCACCGGAGTTGATCGTCACCGAGTCGCGGCCGTGGAGCTCGATCACCCCGTCGGCGAGCAGACGGGCCCGGTCGCCAGGCACCGCGTAGCGCACCGAGTCGAGCTCCGGGTACGTGCGCGCCGTCTTGGCCGGGTCGCCGAGGTAGCCGAGCGCGAGGCGTCCGCTCTTGGCCAGCCAGCCGAGCTCGGCGTCGCCGGGTTGCAGCTCGCGGTCGAGGTCGGCGGACAGCACGTGGTTGCCGGGGCTGATCTGGAACGTGCCGGTCGTCGCGCCCGAGCCGACCGAGACGTGCGACAGCTGGCCACCGGCCTCCGACGAGCCGAGTCCGTCGACGATCATCAACGTCGGCAGGTGCTTGAGGAACTGCTCCTTGAGGTGCGCGCTGAGCGGTGCTCCGCCCGACAGCAGCACCGTCAACGACGACAGGTCGTAGGTCGCCCGGTCGAGCTCGTCGAGCAGCGGCCGGGCGAAGGCATCGCCGACGATGAGCAGGAAGTTGGCCCGCTCGCGCTCGATCAGTCCCCAGATGTCGGCGCCGTCGAGGCGCTCCGGGTGGGACTGGATGAACACCGTGCCGCCGGTGTTCCACGTGCGGAAGCTCACCCAGTGCCCCGCGCCGTGCATGAACGGCGGCGAGACGAGCGCCCTGAGGGTGCCGGTGGCCTCGGCGACGACGCCGTCGAGGCTCGTCGCCCGCGATCCGCCGAAGCACTCGACGTTGGCATCGCCGTTGCGCCACAGGACGCCCTTCGGCATCCCCGTGGTCCCGCCGGTGTAGAGGATGTACAGGTCGTCGGGGTCCCACGTCACGGTCGGTTTGGCGGGGCTCGCCGCGGCGAGCGCGTCCTCGTACCAGACCGCACCGGGCAGCAGCCCGTTGCCGGACTCGTCGGGCACCTGCACGATCACCCGCAGCCCCGGGAGGTCGGGCAGCACCTCGGCCAGCGTCGGCGCGAACCGGCTGTGCACGACGACCG
>JAODBQ010000681.1 GCA_025464045.1 Ilumatobacteraceae bacterium | reverse complement strand
GGTGGCCTGGTCAGCACCGCCCACGACTACCACCGGTTCACCCAGATGCTGGCGAAGGAAGGCGAGCTCGACGGGGTGCGCGTCCTCGCCCCGGGCACCGTGCGGTTCATGGCCAGCAACCACCTGCCCGGTAACGCCGACCTGACGAGCTTCGGCCGCCCCCTGTTCGCCGAGACCGCGTTCGACGGGGTCGGGTTCGGTCTCGGGGTCAGCGTCACGCTCGACCCGGTGAAGGCGAAGGTGCCCGGCAGCGTCGGCGACTTCGCCTGGGGCGGCGCCGCGAGCACCGCGTTCTGGGTCGACCCGGTCCAGGACCTGACGGTGATGTTCTTCACCCAGCTGCTGCCGAGCAGCACCCACCCCATCCGCACCCAGCTCAAGCAACTGGTGTACCAATCGATCATCTCCTGATCGTCGGGACCGGCCGCCGCGCTTCCCTCGCCACGTGACGCCGGCACCGATCCTGCTCATTCGTGGGCGGATCCGGTGCCTGCGTCGGCGGACGGCGAGCCCCGCGCGGCACGACTAGGTTCGCCGGGTGCAACTCGCTGACCTCCGCATCTTCACCGAACCGCAGCAGGGGGCCACGTACGGCACCTTGCTCGCGATGGCCACGCGCGCCGAGGCGCTCGGGTTCGGGGCGTTCTTCCGCAGCGACCACTACCTCGCGATGGGTGGGAGCGACGGCCTGCCGGGCCCGACCGACGCGTGGATCACGCTCGCCGGCCTCGCCCGCGAGACCTCCACGATCCGGCTCGGCACGCTCGTCAGCCCGGTCACCTTCCGCAGCCCGGGGCTGCTCGCGATCAGCGTCGCCCAGGTCGACGAGATGAGCGGCGGACGGGTCGAGCTCGGCATCGGCGCCGGTTGGTACGAGGCCGAGCACCACGCCTACGCGCTCGACTTCCCGAGCACCGCCGGCCGCTTCGACATGCTCACCGACCAGCTGGCGATCATCGACGGCCTGTGGAAGACGCCGATCGGCGAGACGTTCTCGTACGAGGGCCCGGTGCACTCCGTCGTCGAGTCACCCGGGCTGCCGAAGCCCGCGCAGGCGCGCCTGCCGATCGTGATGGGCGGTGCCGGTCGCAACAAGACACCCCGGCTCGCGGCGCGATACGCGTCCGAGTTCAACCTGCCGTTCGTGCCGGTGGAGACGTTCGGACGCCAGCGCGAGCGGGTGCGCACGGCATGCGACGACATCGCCCGCACCGATCCGATGACGTTCTCCGTCGCGCTCGTCGTGTGCGCCGGCAGCGACGAGGCGGAGGTGGGCAGGCGGGCGGCCGCGATCGGACGCGAGCCGGCCGAGCTCCGCCTGAACGGTGCCGCCGGCACCCCGGCCGAGGTCGCCGACACGATCCGCCGGTACCACGACGCGGGGGCGGACCGCGTCTACCTGCAGGTGCTCGACCTCCACGACCTCGAGCATCTCGACCTGATCGCCGGCGAGGTCGCCCCGCTGCTGGCCTGACCTGCGGGAACGCGGCGTCGCCCCGCTGCACCGCCGACTGCTGAGACCGGCAAGACTGGCTGGATGAGCGAGCGCAGCGAGCGAGGCATGGGCGAGCACGACCTGGTGATCCGTGGCGGGCTGGTGGTCGACGGCACGGGTGCCGCGCCCAAGCACGCCGACGTCGCCGTGACCAACGGCATCATCACCGCGGTCGAACCGAGGATCTCCGGCCGCGGGGCGCGCGAGATCGCCGCAGACGGCCTGACGATCACGCCGGGCTTCGTCGACATCCACACCCACTTCGACGGACAGGCCACGTGGGACGGCGTCCTCGCCCCGAGCAGCATCCACGGCGTCACCTCGCTGGTGATGGGCAACTGCGGCGTCGGCTTCGCTCCCGCCAAGCCGAGCCAGCAGCAGCACGACTGGCTGATCAACCTCCTGGAAGGGGTCGAGGACATCCCCGGCACGGCGCTCGCCGAGGGGCTCGCCTGGGACTGGGAGAGCTTCCCCGACTACCTCGACGCGCTCGATCGGCGCAACTTCGCCGTCGACATCGCCACCCAGGTGGCGCACGCACCACTGCGCGTCTACGTGATGGGCGAGCGCGGTGCCGATCCCAACGAGCAGCCGACCGCCGACGAGCTCGCGGCGATGGCCGACCACGTGCGCGCGGGCATCGACGCCGGCGCGCTCGGGTTCACCACCAGCCGCACGTACCTGCACCGCACGAAGGACGGCGCGCCGCTCGGCACCCGCCATTCGTCGGCGGACGAGCTGATCGCACTCGCCGGCACGCTGCGCGACGCCGGCACCGGGGTGATCCAGCTGATCAGCGATGCGTACCTCTCCGCGGACGAGGTCTTCGCGACCGAGGAGATGGCGCTGATGCGGGCCATCGCCAAGGCCACGGGCCGTCCGCTGAGCATGACCGTGCAGCAGCCGGAGTCCGTGCCCGACCGGTGGCGCGAGATCCAGGCCTGGGTGGGCGACTGCGTGGCCGAGGGCCTGTCGCTCAAGACCCAGGTCGCCTCCCGTCCGATCGGGGTGCTGCAGGGCCTCACCGCCTCGGTGAACCCGCTCGTCACCTGCCCGAGCTTCAAGGAGATCGCGCCGCTCCCGCTGCCGCAGCTGGTGATCGCGCTGCAGGATCCGCAGCGGCGCACGCGGATCATCGCCGAGCACGCGGCATCGCTGCCGAACCTCGAGGGGATCCTCGCCGAGCTCGTCGGCGGGTTCCACAAGCTCTACCCGATGGAAGACCCGGTGAACTACGAGCCGTCACCTGCCGACTCGATCGAGGGGCGCGCCAAGGCCAAGGGCGTGCGCCCGATCGAGCTCCTGCTCGACCTGCTGGTCGAGCGCGACGGCAACCAGCTGCTGTACATGCCGCTGATGAACTACGTCGCCGGCAACCTCGACGACGTGCGCGAGATGCTCGTCTCGCCTGTCGCCCTGATGGGCCTCAGCGACGCCGGTGCCCACTGCGGCGCGATCAGCGACGGGAGCATGACCACGACGTCGCTCGCGCTGTGGACCCGCGACCGCACCCGTGGCGAGAAGCTGCCGCTCGAGCTGATGGTGCACCACATCACGCAGCGCACCGCGGCGCACGTCGGCTGGCTCGATCGTGGCGTCCTCGCCCCGGGCTACCTCGCCGACATCAACGTCATCGACATGGCGTCACTCGCTGCCCACCCGCCGTCGATCGTCCGCGACCTGCCCGCCGGTGGTCGCCGTCTGATGCAGACCGCGACGGGCTACCGGCACACGTTCAAGGGCGGCGTCGAGACGTTCACCGACGGCGAGCACACCGGTGCCCTCCCCGCCGGCCTGGTCCGCGGCCCCCAGCCCCTCGCCACCCCCCGCTGACCCCACCAACCCCGGTTGGGCGCGATTCCTGCGAGATCTCGCAGGTTGCGCGCTCACTCGACCCGGTTGGGCGCGATTCCTGCGAGATCTCGCAGGTTGCGCGCCCACTCGACCCGGTTGGGCGCGATTCCTGCCTCGGTGCGCGCCTCCCACCTCAACGTGCGAGGATCGCCGTCGCCGAGGTGGAGCCGGCGCGCGGGTGGGCGACGCTGATCGCGATCTCGGTACCGGGATCCGCGCGCACGATCCAGACCGCCAGCGTGCGATCGGGTGTCCCGTCGGCCCATCCCGAGAACCTCGCGCTCACCCGTCCCTCGAGCTGGCCGAGCTCTTGTCGCGCCGGCGAACCGATCACCTCGGCGCCCCAGAGCTCGGCGGTCAGCGGGAGCACGCGGTTGGTCTTCTTGCCCTGCTCGCTGACGTAGGTCGGTAGCCATCCGGTGTTGGCGATGCCGGCCTCGACCCGCCAGGTGTCGCCGCCGAGCGCGACGACGTCGGTCCGGACGACCTCGACGCACGGTGCGGCGAGCGCCTGGTGGATGGCGAACTCGGCGTGCGGGCGGACCTCGTCGGCGAGCAGCGCCAACGGTGGGTTCGTCCACGTGCACATGTCGTCCCATCCGCCGAGCTCGATCGGGCCGAGCTGCGGGTGGTCGAACGGGTACCACGCGGTGAACATCTCCGGGTGGTTGGCGTCGGCCCACGCGAGGATCGCCAGCTCCTCGGCCTCGGTCGGCCCGGTGTACCAGAACAGGGTGCTCTGCTTGGTGCCGGTGACGGTCTTGACGACGTCCCAGAACTCCGTCGTCCAGGCGAACAGGCCGAGGTGCTCGTAGGCCCAGTCGTCCGCGGCGCCGCTCATCGTCGACGACGTGTCCCACGTGAAGTCCTCGAAGACGCTGTGCGCCGGGTAGCCGGTGAGCGCGGTGCCGACCTCGGCCAGCTGCTGGTACACCCACACGTCCATCGGCGGCAGGTTCGAGTCGCGCTTCACGCTCGACGGTCGCAGCAGCACGCCACCACTGGTGTGGAACGCGTTGTACCCGCAGATGTTCGGCCGGGCCACCACCGCGCGCACGAGCGAGTCGATCTCCGGTTCGCTGAGCGGGTGGTCGCCACTGCGGCGCACCCCGGTGCTCCACTCCGCGGGGAAGTTGCGGTTGAGGTCGAGGCTCTCCGGCGGCGACGGGGTGGGGATGGTGAAGCCGTCGTAGTCGTGCAGCTCCCCCTCCAGCAGCACCCGGTAGCGCGGCGCACCTTCGGCCGTGCCTTCGAGCGGCACCGGACGCAGGATCCGGTGATCCTCTCGCGATTCCATCCAGGCCCCGTTCGGATCGGGGATGCGCATGTACAGGACGCGGCCGTCGCCGTCGACGTCGCCGACGTGCAGTCCGGGCGCGAGGTGTGCGTCGCGCCACGGCCAGGCGCGAACGCTGCTGCGACGGTAGCGAGGGACGTCGGCGAGCGCCCACTCGACGCCGTCGGGGTTGACCCGCGGGGCGACGTAGAACGTCCGCGTGCGCATCGCCCGGGTGACGATGTCGTCGTGGCCGAACCCGGTGAGCAGACGGTGGATCAACCACAGCGCGGCGACGCCACCGGTGACCTCGACCGAGTGGATGTTGGCGTCGATCCAGTGCGCCG
>JAODBQ010000673.1 GCA_025464045.1 Ilumatobacteraceae bacterium | reverse complement strand
TGGTGGCAGCCGCGGCGGTGGTCGCGGCACTCTTGTCCTTGTCCGAACCGCATGCGGCGAGCAACAACGAGGCCGTCACGGCAAGGGCGATCATGGAAGTCCTGGGGACTCGCATCGGGGTGTCCTGACTCTCTCTGGCGTTCACGGGATCGGTCTGACGAACGGCGGACGATGCCGTTGCGCCGGGAGACTCTACCGAATGCCGACTATTCCGATCAAGATTTGACCAAAGTTCATCTTGTGCAACGCCCCCCAACATCCGGCGCCACTGCCCCACGCGCCCCAGCCCGAGTGGGCGCGAAACCTGCGAGATCTCGCAAGAACCGCGCCCACCCAGCTGGAGTGGGCGCGAAACCTGCGAAATCTCGCAACAACCGCGCCCACCCGCCGGACCACGACCACCCCGGCCAGCGACCAGCAGGTGGGCGCGCATTGCGCCACATCTGGCTCACAACGCGCCCACCCTGGCCGGGGACGGGGAGGTGGGCGCGCATTGCGCCACATCTGGCTCACAACGCGCCCACCCTGGCCGACCGGCCGCGCCTGCAAACCCGACCCCAACCCGCAACCGGCAACCCGCAACCGCAACCGGCAACCGGCAATCGGCCGGCGCACGCGCGCTGGGTGGGGCTGCAGCGGGGGGGGTCGCGGTCAGGAGAGGGGGTCGATGCGGACCTCGACGACCTTGCCGGCGAGGAGGTCCAGCCAGGCGACGGTGCACCGGGGGGCGCGGCGGCGCTGGGTGGCGGAGCCGGGGTTGAGGTGCTGCTGGACGTGGCCGTCGTCGGGGCGGACGTCGGTCTCGTGCCACGGCAGGTGCGAGTGCCCGAAGACGACGACGTCGGCGTCGGGGAACCAGCGCCGCAGGCGGGTGGCCCGACCGGCGGCCTGACCACTGTCGTGCACCATCGCCACCCGGCAACCGGCGATCTCGACGACTCGTCGTTCGGGCAGCGCGATCCCGTGGTCGTTGTTGCCGAGCACCGCATAGACCGGCGCGAACCGGCGCAGCGCGGTGAGGATCGACGCGTCGGTGACGTCGCCGGCGTGCAGGATCGCCCCCGCCACGCGGAGCCGGTCACCGAGGAGGTGCGTCAGGCGCTCGCCCTGGCCCGGCCCGAGGTGGGTGTCGGCGAGGACGAGTGCCTTCAACGGACGACGCGGTCCTCGATCGTCGCGTACACCGCCTCCTCGAACGACGCGAACGCGGCGCGCGACGGCCCGTCCCAGAACGGCAGCACCTGCGTCGCGAACACGCCCGTGACGCCCGCCGTGCGATCGATCCAGTAGTAGGTGTTGGCGAGGCCTGCCCAGGCGAGGCTGCCGGGCGACCGTCCTTGCGCGGTGCGGCGGGTGTTGATCATGAAGCTCAGCCCCCAGCCGACGCGCTCACCGGGGAACAGCTCGACGTCGTTCGACAGGATCGGACGGCACGTCGTCCAACCGGGCGCAGTGATGCCGGCGATGTGGTCCGCAGCCATCAACTCGACGGTCTCGGGTTGCAGAACGCGCACGTCGTCGAGGGCGCCGAGGCCGAGGATCATCCGGGTGAAGCGCAGGTAGTCGGTCACGGTCGAGTACATCCCACCACCGCCCATCAGCATCTCCGGATCCTCCGGCAGGGCGAACGGCATCGGGTGCAACCCGTCCGGGCTGCGCAGGCGGATCTCGGCCATCCGGTCGCGCTGCGCGGGCGACGGCGCGAACGTGGTGTCGTCCATCCCGAGTGGGCCGAGCAGGTGGTCGCGCAGGTACGCGTCGAGGCGCTGACCCGACGCTGCCTCGACGACGCGGCCCGCCCAGTCGATGCCGATCCCGTACGACCAGCCGGTGCCCGGATCGAACGTCAGCGGATGCTCGTAGCTCGCCTGCGAACCAGGTTCGGGTGTCGGCAACGTGGGCACGTGGCGCGCCAGCGACGCGTCCGCCCAGTCGTACCCGAAGCCGGACGTGTGCGTCAGCAGGTGCCGCAAGGTGACCGGGTTGCTCGGCGGACGCAGCCGCGCCGCACCCTGCTCGTCGATGCCGTCGAGCACCTGGACGTCGCGCAGGTAGTCGACGAGGTCCCCAGCCGGTCGATCGAGCTCGAGGACGCCGCGCTCGACGAGCTGCATCGCCGCCGCCGCCGTGAGGGCCTTCGTCATCGAGGCGATCCACAGCATCGTGTCGGGTCGCGCGGGCTGCCCGCCGACGAGCTCCCCGAACGCGCCGGTGTACGACAGACCGCGCTCCGACCACGCCGCGGCGACGACACCCGCGAGCGAGCCGTCGGCCACCGCGGACGACAGGGCCGCGTCGAGCTGCGCCGTGTCCATCGGCTCAGACCTTCGCCGTGGCCACCGCGCACCCGGCCACGTCGGCGCGGGTGCGGTAGATGGTGCCGCCGCGCTCGACCTCGGCGGTGTTGTCGCCGGTGACGATGTACATGTCCCGCCGGTCGGCGCCCCCGAAGCACAGGCTGGTGACCATCCGCGCCGGCACCTCGACCCGCGCGACCTCCGAGCCGTCCGGAGCGAATCCGCGCGCCGCGCCCGAGCCGGACACGTCGGCGATCCACACCGTCCCGGCCTCGTCGACGGCGAGGCCGTCGGGTGACACCACGTCGCGGTGCAGGAAGAGGCGACGGCCACTCACCTCGCCATCGTCGTAGTCGTGGGCCCACACACCTCGCGTGGTGTCGGAGTGGTAGAGCACCGTGCCGTCGGGCGAGAACCCGATGCCGTTGGTCAGGGCGATGTCGCCGTAGAGCTCGGTGGCGTCGCCCTCGGCGTCGATCCGCCAGCACTCCCCCGGCGTGCGCGGACCGTCCATCGAGAACGGGTCGGCGCGCATCGTGCCGCAGATCACGCGGCCCGCGGAGTCGACGAAGAGGTCGTTCAGCCCGGGCGCGTC
The DNA here is from genome assembly GCA_025464045.1 of Ilumatobacteraceae bacterium. Taxonomy (GTDB): domain Bacteria; phylum Actinomycetota; class Acidimicrobiia; order Acidimicrobiales; family Ilumatobacteraceae; genus JAODBQ01. The sequence goes on along the minus strand of JAODBQ010000673.1, from coordinate 7,092 downwards.
CGGCGCGAACACGACCCGGGTCTCGCCGTCGCGCACGTGGCAGATGTTGCGCCCGGAGATCACCAGGCCGCCGTCGGCGTGGAAGCCGATGCCCCCGACGCCGCGCCGCTTCGGCACGACCATCTCGATCACCCCGTCCGGTCCACGGCGGTACACCCCGCCCTTGTGCACGTCGGAGAAGTACAGGTTGCCGTGCGCGTCCGCGCGCGGACCCTCGACCAGTCCGTACCCCCACGCCAGCGTCTCGATGTCGCTCATCGTCGGCAGTCTTTCGCACGCGGCGGGCATTGATCGAGGTGCACGATGTTCTGCGGGCCACACTGGCCCGGTCATGGCAGCGCGCATCGAGCCCCTCCCGCCGCACGGCTCCGATCCGTCGTTGGTGCTCGAGGCCTTCTCGGCATGGGCCGCGGCGAGTGGCCGGCCGCTCTACCCGCACCAGGAGGAAGCAGCGTTGGCGCTCGCCGCGGGCGAGCACGTCGTGCTGGCGACGCCGACGGGGTCCGGCAAGAGCCTCGTGGCGGTCGCCGGGATCCTGTTCGCGCTCAACGAGGGGCGGCGCGCCGTCTGGACCGCACCGATCAAGGCGCTCGTCGCCGAGAAGTTCTTCGACCTGGTCGACATGCTCGGCGCCGACCAGGTCGGTCTGGCCACCGGCGACGCGGCCATCAACGTCGGCGCGCCGGTGCTGGTGTGCACCGCCGAGGTGCTCGCCAACCACGCGCTGGTCACCGGTTCGACGAGTGAGTACGGCTTCGCCTGCCTCGACGAGTTCCACTACTACGCCGACGGCGATCGCGGCTGGGCGTGGCAGGTGCCGCTGCTGGAGCTGACCGACTGCCAGATGCTCCTCGCCTCGGCGACCCTCGGCGACATGACCTCGATCGCCACGGACCTCGCGCACCGGTCGCAGCGGGGCGTCACCGAGGTCACCTCGGTCGAGCGTCCGACACCGCTGTACCACCAGTGGCGGATGACGTCGGTCACCGAGAGCGTCCTCGACGCGGTGCGCGAGGGCTTCAGCCCCGTCTACGTCGTGCATGCGACGCAGGCAGCCGCGATCGAACGCGCACAGGGCCTCGTCAGCGCCAACGTGACCACCCGCGAGCAGCGCGATGCGATCAAGGTGGCGATGACCGGCGTGCGGATGGGGCGGGGCTTCGGCGAGACGCTGGACCGGCTGATCCGCAACGGCGTCGGGGTGCACCACGCCGGGATGCTGCCGCGATACCGGCGGCTGGTCGAGCGGTTGGCGGGCAGCGGCCTGCTGCCGGTGATCTGCGGGACCGACACGCTCGGCGTCGGCGTGAACATCCCCATCCGCACCGTGCTGATGACGGCGCTGACCAAGTTCGACGGCAACCGCGTCCGCCTGTTCAGCGTGCGCGAGTTCCACCAGCTCGCCGGGCGGGCGGGCCGGCCGGGCTTCGACCCCGACGGGCACGTGTGGGCGCAGGCCCCCGACCACGTGATCGAGAACACCCGCGCGCTCGGCCGGGCCGGTGACGACCCGAAGGCGCGTCGCAAGGCGACGAAGGCTCGGTCCCCGGAGGGGTTCGTCAACTACGACGAGGGATCGATGCAGCGGCTCATCTCTGCCCGTCCGGAGCCGTTGAGCTCCCGGTTCCGAGTGACGGCGAACCTCGTCGCCAGCGTCCTGTCCCGCCCGGACGGCGTGGCCGCACTGAAGCGCCTGCTGCGCACGAACCACGACACCGATGTGCGTCGCCGCCAGCACCGTCACCGGGCGATCGAGGTCTACCGCAGCCTGGAGGCCGCCGGGGTCGCCGAACGTCGTCGGGATGAACGCGGGCACTGCCTCGGCGTCCGCGTCGGGTCCTTGGTCGCGGGCGACGTGGAGCGCAGCGCACTGCGGTTCTCGGCGCCGTTGATGCCGTTCGCGATCGAAGTGGTCGCGACGTTCGACCGCGACGACCTCGCCTACGTGGCCGACGTGATCAGCGTCATCGAGTCCGTGCTCGACGACCCCCGCCAGGTGCTCTTCGCTCAGCAGAACACGGCGAAGGGGCTGGAGGTCGCCCGGCTGAAGGCGGAAGGCGTCCCGTACGAGGAACGGATGGAGCGCCTGGAGTCCATCACCTGGCCGCGCCCGCTCGCCGAGCTGCTGGAGACCAACTTCACCGAGTACCGCCGGCACCACCCGTGGGTCGCCGAGGGTCCCTCACCGAAGTCGATCCTGCGCGAGATGTTGGAGGGCGGCGACAGCTTCGCGACGTTCGTACGCCGCCATCGGTTGGAGCGCAGCGAGGGCCTCGTGCTGCGCTACCTCACCGATGCCTGGCGGACGCTCGACCGCTCCCTGCCCGACGACGCCTACACGGACGCACTCGAGGACGTGATCGAGTGGCTCGGCTCGCTCATCCGTGCCACCGACGCGACGTTGCTCGACGAGTGGGCGCGCCTCGCCGGCGAGCCCGTGCACGACCACCTCGCGCTCGACGCGCCGGCCGCCGCCCGCCGCGGCCCTCCGCCGGCGTGGCGCACCGCGGTGCGCACGGCCGCATTCGGCTGGGTGGAGCTGCTCGCCACGCGCGGCTACGGCGCGCTCGCCGACCGCAGCGGTTGGAGCCAGCAACGGTTGATCGACGCGATGGCCCCGTACTGGTCCGAGTACGACGCCATCGTCACCGACGCCGACGCCCGATCTGCAGCCCAGTTCGCACTCGCCGAGGAATCCGAACGATGGGTCGTGACGCAACGCCTGTCCGACCCGGCCGGCGATGGCGAGTGGCGCTTCGTCGCCACGGTCGACCTCGAGCTGGCCGAGGCCGAGGGGGCGCCGACCCTCCGCCTCGATCAGCTCGGACGCTTCTGATCGTCGCGCCGGTCGAGTTGGAGGCGCGGGGGCGACGCACCGTCGAGCGACGACGCCGCTACCTTGCTTGACGGCGGTCGGCCGTGCGGGGCTGACGAGAGCGGGGATGCGGATGAGGACGTTGGGGTCCATGACGGCGGTGGTGGCCGTGCTGGCGTGCAGCGTTCTCGGCGCGATCTCGGGAGCGGTCCATGCGGATCGGGCGGCGGAGGTCGGTCCGACGTCGGCAGCGCCAGAGCGAGCGCGCGACGGCGCGCCGGGCCCGGTGCTGCCCTCGCTCGCGCTCGCGGGGCCGGGTTCGTCGGCGGTGATCGTCCGGTTCGCCGACGATGCCGACGCGGCAGCTGAGGGGCGGCGGTTGGCAGCTGCCGGGATGACGGTCGGCGCCGTCTTCCAGAGCCCGTTCGTGGGGGCCACGGTCCAAGCCACGCCGGACCAGTTGCACGACCTGGACGACGACCCGGCGGTGGTCTCGGTCGAGGCCGACCAGCCGGTTCAGCTCCCCCAGCCGTCCGCCGGGCCGATCTCGGCGCCGGTGCCGGTGTCCTCGTCGGCGTCGTCGATCTCGTCGTCGATCTCGTCGTCGATCGAGGCGATCGAGCCGTCCGCGCCGTGGGGCCTCGACCGCATCGACCAGCGCAGCCTGCCGTTGTCGGGCACGTACAGCTACGCCGGCACGGGTGCCGGCGTGACGGTGTACGAGCTCGACAGCGGGATCCGGGCCGACCACGTCGAGTTCGATGGCCGGGTGCTCCCCGGCGCGTACCTCAACGACGGGTTCGGCCCGGGCGATTGCAACGGGCACGGCACGCACGTGGCCGGGACGATCGGCTCGTCGACGTACGGCGTTGCCAAGGGCGTCTCGTTGGTGCCCGTTCGAGTGGTCGACTGCAGCGGTGCCGGGAGCACGTCGGGGATCATCCTCGGGCTGCGATGGATCATCGCCAACCACCAGGCGGGCATCCCGGCCGTGGTGAACATGAGCCTCGGCGGGCAGGCCGACCACAACCTCGACCTCGCGGTGCAAGCGGCCGTCAACGACGGCATCGTCGTCGTCGCCGCGGCCGGCAACGACGGCGGTGATGCCTGCGCCGACTCGCCCGGCAGGCTGCCGGCGGTGATCACCGTCGCAGCCGTCGATGCGACGGACTCCTCACCGGACTGGTCGGACTCCGGCAGCTGCGTCGATCTGTTCGCGCCCGGGGTGGGAGTGCTCTCGACGTGGAACTCCACACCGACGTCGCTCAGGTACATGTCCGGGACGTCCATGGCCAGCCCGCACGTCGCCGGCGCAGCAGCACTCGTGCTGGCGCAGCAGCCGACCCTCTCCCCCGCCGGCGTCGCCGCACGACTGGCGGCCGACGCCACGCCGGGCGTGGTAGGCAACGCGCGGCCAGGCACCCCGAACCTGTTGCTGTACGCCCCATCGGCACCGCCGGCCTACGTGCCAATGGTTCCCGCACGGTTGATGGACACCCGACCCGGCTACACCACCATCGACGGCCAAGACGCACAGACCGGCACACGCGGCGCCGGCACCACCACCGAGCTCCAAGTCGCCGGACGCGCCGGCATCCCCACCGACGCCACCGCCGCCGTCCTCAACATCACCGTCACCGAACCCACCGCACCCGGCTTCATCACCGTCGCCCCCTGCGGCACCCCCACCCCCAACAGCTCCAACGTCAACTACACCGCCGGCACCACCACCGCCAACGCCGTCATCGCCAAGATCGGCACCAACGGCAAGGTCTGCATCACCACCTCCGCCCCCACCCACACCATCGCCGACATCAACGGCTACTTCCCCGCCGGCTGAGCACCGGGCCAGCCGGGTCCTACAGCTCGCGCAGGAACTCGACGAGCGCGGCGCTGACCTCGTCGGGCCGTTCCTGCTGCAGCCAGTGCCCGGCACCCGGGAAGATCTGGGTCCTGCGCAACCCCGGCACGGACGCGGGGAGGGCGGCCAGCGCCTCGGGTGTGTTGCCGGCGATCATGTCGAGCTCGCCCCCGAGGTACAGGGCCGGCTGGTCGATCGTCGCGCCGACGAACGGGGCCAGGATCGCCGGCAGCGCGTCGATGTTGCGGTACCAGTTGAGCCCGCCGCGAAAGCCTGAACGGCTCAGCTCGCTGACGTAGAAGGCGAGGTCGTCCTCGCTGAGCCAGGACGGCAGGCGCTCGGGCACCACGAGCTGCTGGGTGACGGTCTCACCGAGCGGGAAGTGCCCGTCCCAGCCGCGCTCGTGGACGCCGTCGGCGACGATGTCGCCGGAGATCGTGTAGATGAACCCGCTCACCGACCGGGCGATGTCGGCTTCGAGATCGGCCTCCGCCACGCCGGGCTCCTGGAAGTACAGCCGGTAGTAGTCGCGTCCCGCGGCGTTGGCGCGCATCAGGTCGTTGATCGTCAGGCCCTCGGGAAGGCCGCCGATCGGCGGGATGTACGGCACGCTCAACGCGGCGACGGCGCGGAACACGTCGGGTCGCATCAACGCCGCGTACCACGCCACCGGAGCGCCCCAGTCGTGACCGACCACCACAGCGTCACGCTCGCCGAGCGCGGCGACCACCCCGACCACGTCACCGACGAGGTGGTTCATGGTGTACGCACCGACGGCGGCGGGCTTGCTCGTCTGCCCGTACCCGCGCATGTCGATCGCCACCGCCCTGAACCCGGCTGCCGCCACCGCGGGGAGCTGGTGGCGCCACGAGTACCACGACTCCGGGAAGCCGTGGCAGAAGAGCACGAGTGGACCCGTCCCCACGGACACCGTGTGGATCGAGATCCCGTTCGCGTCGACCTGACCGTGCTCGAACCCCTCGTCGCCCATGATCGTCTCCCCCTTCGGACGACCCGACGGTACTCCGCGCTCGGTCGAGACCCGTTCCGATCGCGACGCCGGAGGCGCTCTGGACGGTCACGTGGTCGTCGGCGCCGCGGACCCGGCGGACGTGGCTGGCCCGGCGGACGCGACCGGCCCATCGGACGCGACCGCGATGCGCCCGACGACACATGCGCCGAAGACGTGATCGCCGTCCATCCACGCGGTCAGCTGGTCCTGATCGGCCATCCACTCGCGGACCGCCGGATCGTCGTGGTGGTGGCGCAGCAACCAGTCCTGCAGCTCGTCGGCCCGGCGCTGCCAGGCCTCGTCCGGATTGGCGTCGCGCGCGCACCCGACGGCCGTGACCTCGAAACCTGCACGGACGAGCGCATCGGTGGCCGCGTGCAAGGAGCGCAGCGTGTTCACGCCGCTGCGCTCGACGCCGTGGCCGTCGAGGAACATGTCCGCCACACCGAGCACGCCGCCGGGTCGGAGCAGGCGTCGTACCTCGCCGAGCAACGCGGAGAGGTCGTCGATCAGTGAGATCACACCGCTGAGCACGACGGCGTCGGCGATGGCATCGCCGAGTCCGGAGTGCTCCGCGGCGCCGGCGCGGATGTCGAGGTCGGGGAACAGCGCGTGCGCCGCTGCCCGGGCCCCGGGTGCGGGTTCGACGGCGATGACCTGCGCCCCGGTCTGCGTCGCCAGCCACGTGCTCACGCCGCCGAGGCCGGCACCGAGATCGACGATCACCGCTCCGTCGCGTCGCGGGACCTGACCGGCGAGCGTGCGCAGGACGGTCGGGAACGCCGGGCCAGGGCTCGTCGCCGCACAGCGCTGGTCGCGGTCGAAGCCGAGCGCCAGTGCAGCCTGCGCCTTCAGCAACCCGATCCTGTCGAAGATCGCGGTGGCCGGCGACGTCTCCTGCACGACGCAGCTGTTCCCGTTCGGCAGGCCGTTCCAGACTCGACGTCACGTTCGGCGCCCGCACATAGGCCGCGTGTGCTAGCCACGGGGCGTGCACGACGAGCCGACGGCGACCGGTCTCGAGCGCGGCGTGATCATCGGTGAGACGCCTGCCGAGGCGCTCGCCGCTGCCAAGGCCAATGCCGACGCCGATGTGCAGCACACGTGGGCGGACGTCCCATGGCGCCCGATCATCGGCACCGTCGGCGTCGTGCTGTGCACGTACCTCCTCATCCAGATCGTGCTCGTCACCGTCAGCGTCATCACCTGGATCGTCGTGGCCGGCTTCTTCGCGATCGTGCTCGCACCGGCGGTCCGACGGGTGCAGCACCGCGTCGGCCGACGCGCCCTGGCCACGAGCATCGTCGTGTTCAGCACGCTCGGCGGGGTGATCGGCCTGATCAGCCTGTTCCTGCTCCCCGTCCGCAGCCAGCTGATCGCGATCCTCACCGACCTCCCCGGCAC
>JAODBQ010000658.1 GCA_025464045.1 Ilumatobacteraceae bacterium | reverse complement strand
CCGGTGCCGGTGAGCGCCAGCACGGCGCCCATGTCGATCGTCAGGCCCTTGCCGGAGCTCGCCGAATCGATCGACAACATCTTGTTGATCGCCGTGCCGACGTCGCCGGTGCCCCCGCCTCCGCCGGTGCCGGCAGTCGTGGTGGCCGTGCTGCCGCCCGATCCTGCCGTGGTCGTCGCCGTGCTGCCGGCAGCAGCCGTCGTCGCCGCGCCGGCAGCCGTGGTGACAGGCGCCGCCGTGCTCGACGTCGTCTTCTTGTCACTTCCGCACGCGGCCAGGAAGGCCGCTGCCCCCGCGGCACCCATGCCCGTGAGCACCGAACGACGGGTGATCCGCCCTTGGTGCACCGGCTCGTTGAAACGCTCCCCCATGGTGAACTCTCGCTTTCGTACGTCGATGGTCCCCGGTGTCAGCGACTGGGCGCGCCACGAGTTGGCTCCAGTCGAATTCCCCCGTTGTGGGACCTGTGCCGCCCCGCGGACAGAGATGTGCACGTGATGACCAGGCCCCAGCGTGGAACGTAATCCACCACCTTCGACAAAGGCAAGTATTGGTTGACGATGGCGTCAAGTTCGGTGCCGGGAGGCACCCGGACCGGTGAGATGCCGGCGACACGCGATCAAAGACGTGTCCGATCATCGGAGACATGGAAGGATGACCCCACGTGGACAGTCGACCGCGCAATGCATTTGACTGACCCGGACATTGTCATTTGGGGATTGTCATCGGGGAGGGAACCATGAGAACAAGAACGCGCAACTTCGGCGCGCTCATCACGCTGGTGTCGGTCACGACGTTGGTGGCATGCAGCAGCGACAGCACGTCGAACAGCACCGCAGCCACGACCGCGACCACTGCCGGAGCCGCCACCACCGTCGCCGTCGCGGCTGCGACGACGGTCGCCGGCGCCACGACGACCGCCGGATCCGGCTCCACCGCGACCTCCGCGGCGGGATCGACCGGATCGACGGGATCTTCCGTGGCGCCGATCCCGACGCAGCCCGCCGGCACCGACACCACGCTGGCGCCGCCGAAGGGCACCGTCGACACCGAAGCGAACTTCATCTACGGCTACCCGATCACCGTCAGCCGCCTCGATCCGCACCTCGCATCGATCAGCCAGGACGCGACGACGCTGTTCCCGGCCTACGACCGTCTGCTCGACGTCACGCCGAAGGGTGAGCTCGTGCCGATGCTCGCCGAGTCCTACACGTTCAGCAGCGACGGGCTGACGTTGACGTTGAAGGTGCGCCAGGGCGTGACCTTCCACGACGGTGCCACGCTCGACGCGACCGCCGTCAAGAGCAACCTCGACCGCGCCAAGAACCTGCAGGGTTCGTCGGTCGCCACCGACCTCGCCTCGATCGACAGCGTGACAGTGGTCGATCCGGCGACGGTGGAGGTCAAGCTGAAGGCGCCGAACGTCGCCATCCTCGGCTCGTTCGCCGATCGCGCCGGGATCATGGTCAGCCCGAAGGCGATCGCCGACGGCGTCAACCTCGACGAGACCATGGTCGGTGCCGGGCCGTACAAGATGGTCTCGCACGTTCCGGGCTCGACGACGAAGTTCGAGCGCTTCGACGGGTACTGGGACAAGGCCCACCTGCCGAAGGTCAAGACGCTCGAGATCCGGGTGATCGCCGACGAGGTGGCCCGCCAGAACGCCCTCGAGACCGGGCAGATCAGCGCGACCACGATCGGACCGGCCCAGGCCAAGGACGTCCAGGCGAACGGCGACGTCAACCTGCAGTACAACACGGAGCTGGCGTACCTCTACATCGTCCAGAACCGCTCGCAGGTGCACCAGGACGACGTGCGCGTCCGCCAGGCGATGATGTACGCCCTCGACCGCGACGGGATGTGCAAGGCACTGGCGTTCGGCTTCTGCGAGGTCAGTGATCAGCCCTTCCCGCCCGGCTACTTCGCCTACGACCCCACGCTGCCGCAGGTGCTGTACCCGTACGACGTCGCCAAGGCGAAGGACCTGATGAAGCAGGCGGGCGTGTCGAGCATGGACATCACGATGTTCACGCCCGCCGGGCTGCCGACCTATCCCGAGCTGTCCGAGGCGATCCAGTCGCAGTGGGCCGAGATCGGCATCAACGTCACGCTGCAGCCCGTCGAGCCGACGCAGCTCGGCGTGCTGATGTTCCAGCAGCAGAAGGCGAACACGATGCTCGCCGGCTGGGGCGGTCGTCCCGATCCGTCGATCACGATGATCCAGCGTGCGAGCGCCACCGGCTTCGGCAACCCCGGCGGTGTCACCACGCCGAAGATGACGGACCTGATCGCCCAGAGCACCGCAACGGCCGATCCGGCCGCGCGGGCCAAGGCGCTCCAGGCGGGCTCGCGGGAGATGGCCGAGTCGGTGCTGGAGATGCCCGTCTACTTCCCGAAGAACATCTACGGCAGCCAGAAGAACGTCTTCTTCACCCCGTACCTGAGCTCGAAGCCCGAGTTCCGGGACGTGTACATCACGAAGTGAGCCCACGCGGGTTCTGGACCGGCGCTGGCCGGTCCAGAACCCTGGCTCACCGGACGAAGGGGGATCTCCCATGCTCTACCTGTTCCTGCGACGGCTGCTGTTCGTGGTCCCGATCCTCTTCCTCGTCTCGATCCTGGTGTTCAGCTTCGTGCTGCTGATCCCCGGTGATCCGGCCGTCACCCTGGCCGGCGACAACCCGACGCCCGAGCAGATCGCGCAGATCCGCGACAAGCTCGGCCTCGATGACCCGATCATCGTGCAGTACGGCCACTGGGTCGACGACCTCGTGCACGGTGACCTCGGTGACTCCCTGTTCACCGGCCGGTCGGTGTGGAAGTCGATCAAGGAGCGCCTCCCGGTGACGATCAGCCTGGCGTCGTTGTCGCTGCTGTTCGCGCTGATCATCGCCGTCCCGGCCGGCATCATCGCCGCGACCAACCGCGGCAGGTGGATCGACTCGTTGACCACCGTCGGGGCATCGCTGGGCCTGGCGATGCCGAGCTTCTGGCTCGGCCTGATCCTCGTGCTCGTGTTCGGGCTGAAGCTCGGCTGGCTGCCCGCGACCGGGTTCGTGCCCATCTCCGAGAGCCCATGGCAATGGCTCAAACATCTCGTGCTGCCCGCGCTCACGCTCGGGGCCGCCGCTGCCGCGGAGACGACCCGCCAGCTGCGCGCCTCGCTCAGCGACGTCCTCGATCAGGACTACGTGCGCACGGCCCGCGCCAAGGGCCTCGGTTGGCGATCGGTGGTGTTCAAGCACGGCATGAAGAACGCGGCGATCCCGGTGATCACGGTCATCGGCTTCCAGGTCGCGTTCCTGCTCGGCGGGAGCGTGATCGTCGAACAGCTCTTCGCCCTGCCCGGCCTCGGCGGGCTGGCGATCCGCGCGGTGCTCGACCGCGACGTCCCGATCATCCAGGGCATCGTGATGTTCGCGGCGACGATCGTGATCGCGATCAACCTCATCGTCGACATGCTCTACGGCTTCCTCAACCCGAAGGTGCGCTCGTCGTGAGCGGGTCCGACGGGAGCTTCGACCGGGAGATGGACTTCCAGGATCCGTGGACCGGCTTCACCGGTTGGGGCGACACCGCCGCCGACGACGTCACGGGTGAGTCCGCGGCGCGTCGCTTCGTGCGTCGCTTCGCCGGCCACAGGGTTGCGGTGCTCGCGCTCGTGCTCATCGTGCTGTTGATCCTCGTGGCGATCTTCGCACCCACGATCGCTCCGTTCGACCCCAACAAGCAGAGCCTCGCCAACCACCTCAAGGGTCCGTCGAGCACGCACTGGCTGGGCACCGACGAGCTCGGCCGGGACGTGCTCAGCCGGATCGTCTACGGCAGTCGCGTCTCGCTGACCGCGGCACTGCAGGCGGTGGTGATCGCCGTCCTCCTCGGCGTTCCGCCGGGCCTGCTCGCGGGCTTCTTCGGCAGCTGGATCGACGTGATCATCTCCCGGCTCACCGATGCCGTGATGAGCTTCCCGCCGCTGCTGCTCGCGATCGGGATCGTCGGCGTGTTCGGCGCCGGTCTGCGCAACGCGATGCTCGCGGTCGGGATCATCTTCGCTCCGCGCTTCCTGCGCCTGACGCGCAGTGCCGTGCTCTCCGTGCGCCAGGAGACGTACATCGAGGCGAGCAGGAGCATCGGGACGTCGACGACCCGAATCCTGCGCACCAGGATCCTGCCGAACATCCTCTCCCCACTCGTCGTGCAGATCTCGCTGTCGCTCGGGTTCGCGATGCTCGCGGAGGCGGGCCTGAGCTTCCTCGGCCTCGGCGTGCAACCGCCGCAGGCGTCGTGGGGCGCGATGGTCGGGCGGGCCTACCGGTACCTCGACGAAGCACCAACGCTGGTGATCTTCCCGGGTCTCGCGATCGTCCTCGCGGTGCTCGGCTTCAACCTGTTGGGCGACGGCCTTCGCGATTCGTTCGGCCGTGAGACGCGAAAGGGTGGAGCATGAGCTCGGCAGCGCAACCGGACCTCAACGCGACCGTCGGCGACCGCGCCGCACCCGCGGCAACCGGGGTGGTCGCCCTCCAGGTCGACGGTCTCGTGGTCGAGTTCGCCACCGATCGCGGATGGGCACGCGTGGTCGACGGGGTGTCCTACGCCGTCGCCAGCGGCGAGACGCTGGCCATCGTCGGTGAGTCGGGCTCGGGCAAGAGCGTCAGCAACCTGGCCACGATGGGACTGCTCGCCCGTTCGGCGCGCGTCCCCGCCGGCACCGCGCTGCTGGAGGGCACCGACCTGCTCGAGCTGTCGCAACGGCAGCTCGAGGACGTGCGCGGCGACCGCATCGCGATGATCTTCCAAGAGCCGATGACCAGCCTCAACCCAGCGTTCCGCGTCGGCGACCAGATCGCCGAGGTGGTCCGCAAGCACCGCCACGCCTCGCGGCGTGACGCGTGGCGCCGGGCCGTGGAGGTCCTCGACCTCGTCGGCATCCCGCGCGCCGCCGACCGCGCCCGTGCGTATCCGCACGAGTTCTCCGGCGGCATGCGTCAACGGGTGATGATCGCCATGGCGCTCGCCTGCGAACCGCTGGTGATCATCGCCGACGAGCCGACCACCGCGCTCGACGTCACCATCCAGGCGCAGGTGCTCGACCTCCTGCGCGCGACGCGCGACGAGCTCGGGATGGCGCTGCTGTTCATCACTCACGACCTCGGGGTCGTCGCCGACGTCGCCGACCGCGTGATGGTGATGTACGCCGGCCAGGCCGTGGAGACCGGCACGGTGGACGAGATCTTCTTCCACCCGATGCACCCGTACACGGAGGGCCTGCTGCGCTCGATGCCCCAGGTCGGCACCCAGGGCCGCACGCTCGCATCGATACCCGGGCAGCCGCCGGCGCCGTGGAGCATGCCGGGCGGCTGCCGCTTCGCGCCGCGCTGCCCGTACGCGATCGACGCGTGCCGTGCTGCACCCGTTCCGCTCGTCGAGCTCACTCCCGGTCATCAGGTGCGTTGCGTGCGCGCCCACGAGCTGACGCTGCGCGGTGCGGCATGACCACGGACGCGATCGCCACCACCGCCGGTGCCGACGGAGGCTTGGTCCCCGCGGTGCTGGAGGTGGACCAGCTGACCGTCACGTTCAAGATCCGCACTCGCCCGTTCCGTCCGAAGCAGCAGGTGACGGCCGTGAACCAGGCGACGTTCTCGATCGCGCGGGGCGAGACGCTCAGCCTCGTCGGTGAATCGGGGTCCGGGAAGTCGTCCACCGGTCGCGGCATCCTGCGCCTCGTGCCGCTCGCGGGTGGTTCGGTGCGCCTCAGCGGCGTCGACGTGTCGCAGCTGAGCACCGCCGAACTGCGCAAGCAGCGCCGGCACATGCAGATGATCTTCCAGGACCCGTACTCGTCGCTCGATCCGTCGGCGCAGGTGCGTGACTCGATCGGCGAGCCGTTGAAGGTCCACGAGCACCTCGGCGGACAGCAGTTGACGGCTCGCGTCGCCGAGCTCCTCGACCGCGTCGGCCTCCCCGCCCACTACATGTCCCGCTACCCCTACGAGTTCTCCGGCGGTCAGCGTCAGCGAGTGGCCATCGCGCGGGCGATCGCCCTGCAGCCGCGCCTGGTCATCTGTGACGAAGCGGTCAGCGCACTCGACGTCTCCACCCAGAACCAGGTGATCAACCTGCTCGAGAAGCTGCAGGACGAGGAGGGCCTGTCCTACCTCTTCATCGCCCACGACCTCGGCGTGGTGCGCCACATCTCCGACCGGGTGGCCGTGATGTACCTCGGCCGGATCGTGGAGGTCGGGCCTGCGGAGCGGGTCTTCGAGTCACCGGCACATCCGTACACCGTCGCGCTGCTGTCCGCGTCGCCGGTGCCGAACCCGGTCATCCAGCGGACGCGCAAGCGGATCATCCTCGCCGGCGACCTTCCCGACCCGAGCGACCCGCCGAGCGGGTGCCCGTTCACGACGCGCTGCCCCGAGGTGATGGAGATCTGCACGCAGGTGATGCCACCCGCGGTGGAGGTCGCGGGCGGCGGCCACGTGCTCTGCCACCTCTACGACCACGTGCCGCCACCGGTGACACCGGTGGCGATTCGTCCCACCGAGCAGCCGGTGATGCACCTCGACGCGGTCAGCCCGGCCGAGACGTGAGCGGCCCGGCAGGCTCGATCGGCTTCGCTGGGGCGCGGCGCGACGAGAGCCCGAACCGCCTCAGCCGGCGGCGCGTGCCGGCCACCGGGTCCAGCGCGTCGCGCAGTGAGTCGCCGAGCACGTTGAACGACAGCACCGTCAGGCCGATCGCCAGACCGGGTGCGTAGATCGCGTTCGGCGCGCGCGTCAGGAACTGCGAGGCGCGGCGGAGCATGATCCCCCAGCTCGAGGTGGGCGGTTGCACGCCGAGCCCGAGGAAGGACAGGCTCGCCTCGGCGAGCAGGGCCAGCCCGAGCAGGAACGTCGCCTGCACGATCACCGGCTGGATCGCGTTGGGCACGATGTGGCGAACGATCGTGCGCGACGACGGGCTGCCGAACCCGACGGCCGCGTCCACGTACAGCCGCTCCTTGGTGGACAGCACCTGTGCGCGTGAGATGCGGGCGATGCTCGGCGAGAAGACCACGCCGACCGCGACCATCGCGTTGACCAGCCCCGGCCCGAGCGCCGCCGTGATCCCGACCGCGAGCACGATCGCCGGGAAGGCGAGCAGCGTGTCCACGATCCGCATCAGGATCGTGTCGAGCCAGCCGCCGACGTAGCCGGCGACCAGCCCGATCGGCACGCCGATCACGAGGGCGACGCCGACCGCGATCCCACTGGCCTCCAGCGAGACCCGCGCCCCGTACACGAGCCGCGCCCAGATGTCGCGACCGAGGTCGTCGGTCCCGAGCCAGTGCTTCGCGGACGGGCCCTTGAGGATGTTGGCGACGCTCTGCTCTGCCGGGCTGTAACGCGAGACGAGCGGCGCGAAGATCGCCAGCAGGATCACCAGGCCGAGGAAGCAGCTGGCCAGCTTGGAACGGCGGTCGGCCCACAGCCAGTCGACGCTGCGCAGCTTCCCGGCGCTGCGCCGGCCGCCGGTCAGCGGTGTGACGACCGCGGCGCCGAGCAGCGCCGGATCAGAGCTCATCGGATCAGAGCTCATCGGCTCGGAGCTCATCGGATCGGAGCTCATCGGATCGGAGCTGATCGGATCGGGGCTGATCGGATCGGACTGGACATCGGGGCTCCTACCTGATCCGCGGATCGAACAGTCGACTGATGATGTCGACGAAGAGGTTGGTCACGAGGACGACGAGCACCATCACCATGACGACGCCCTGCACCACACGGAAGTCGTGCTTCTGCGTGGCGTTGACGACGAGGGTGCCGACCCCGGAGATCGCGAAGACGGCCTCGATCACCACGGTCGCACCGAGGAACCGATTGACCTGCAACCCGAAGATCGTGATCAGCTGCCCCGCGCAGTTCTTCAGGGCGTGGCGCCACACGATTCGTCGCATCGGCAGGCCCTTGGCCCGCAAGGTCCTGACGTAGTCGGAGTCGAGGACCTCGATCATCACCGCGCGCAGTTGGCGGGTGACCTCGGCCGCGCCGACGATCCCGATCGCGATCGCCGGGAGCGCGATGTGCTTGAGCGACGCCACGGGATCACTGGTGATCCCGACGAAGCCCGTGGCCGGCAGCAGCTTGAGCTTCAGCGAGACGAACGAGACGAGGATCAGCGCGAGCCAGAAGCTCGGCATCGCCACGCCGAGCGACGACGCGGTGGTGATCACCTGGTCACCGGCCGAGTTCGCCCGCCGCGCCGACGCCACCCCGGCCGGCACGCCGATCCCGAACGAGACGAGCAGGCCGGCGACGACGATGTGCAGCGTCGTCGGGAACGTGCGCTTCAACGATTCGGCGACGGTCTCGCCACTGATGATCGACCTGCCGAAGTCGAGGTGCGCGGCACCGCTCAGCCAGTGCCAGTACTGCAGGAAGAACGAGTCGTTGAGCCCCAACTGCTGTCGCACCGCGGCCAACCGCTCCGTGGTCGCACCCTCACCGAGGATCGTGATCGCCGGGTCGCCGGGGATCAGGGTGATCAGCAGGAAGACCACGAAGGTGGCGAGCAACAGCGTCGGCACGAGCACGAGCACCCGACGCAGGATGATGCGGCCCAACGACTCTCCCCCCTACCGTCGGATCCCGGTCACTTCTTGATCCACAGGAACGACAGGTCGATCTTGCCGTAGAGGTTCGGGACGAACCCGCCGACCTTCGTGTAGTAGGCGTTGACGTCTGGCTGGTGCAGGAGGACCAGGTGGGTCGCCTGGTCCTGCGAGATCTTGACGACCTCGTGGAAGGCCTTCGCCCGATCGGCCTGGTTCGCCGAGCTCCCTGCGGCGACCAGTGCGGCGGCCATCCCCGGCGCATCGAAGTGGCCCGGGTTGTAGAACGAGTCCTTGGCGAACAGGCTGTTCGCGGTCTGGCTCGGGTCCGGGCGCCCACTCCAGCCGGCGCTGTAGATGTCGTAGCTGAGGTTCGTGAAGAACCCCGCTGTCGCGGCGCCGACCTCCATCACCTCGAACGTCACGTTGATCCCCACGGCCTTCAGCTGCGCCTGGAGGATCTCGCCCTTGCGGGTCTGGCTCGTCGCGTCGTAGGTGAGGCCCTTGATCGTCAGTCCGTCCGGGTAGCCCGCGGCGGCGAGCAACTGCTTGGCCTTCTCCGGATCGTGCGGGAAGGCGTTGGCGAGATCGTCCTGGTAGGCCCAGTACCCCGGCGGGTAGCACTCGACGGCCGGCTTCGCCTGCCCGAACATGAACGCCTCGTTGAGCGCGGCGCGATCGACCGCGTAGTTCACGGCCTGGCGCACCTCGAGCTTGTTGAACGGCTCCCTCGAGAAGTTCAGGTAGCTCATGTCGAAGCCGAGCGACGGCGAGACCGAGGTCTTGATGTCGGAGTTCTGCTTCAGCGTGTCGAGGTTGCCGACATCGATCTTCATCGAGAAGTCGGCCTCGCCGGCGAGCAGGCTGTTGATCCCCGTCTGCCCGTCGGGGATGTAGCGGATCGTCAGCTTGTCGAGGTGGGGCAGACCGGCCTGCCAGTAGTTGGGGTTCTTCGCGCCGGTGAGGTGATCGTTGGGCAGCCACTCGACGAACGTGAACGGGCCGGTGCCGACCGGGTTGCGTCCGAAGTCGTCGCCGAACTTGGCGAC
>JAODBQ010000651.1 GCA_025464045.1 Ilumatobacteraceae bacterium | reverse complement strand
TGCGCGACGCACATCCGCTGATCGACGACCTGCTCGCCTGGCGCGCGGCCGAGCGGGTGGCCACGACGTTCGGCTATGCGTGGCTCGATCAGCACCTCGGCGCCGACGGCCGGCTGCGCGGCGACTGGACGGGATCCGACGGCGCCGCGGGGCGGATGACGGCGACGGCGGGGCTGCACAACATGCCCGCCGACCTGCGTCCCGCGGTCATCGCCGAGGTTGGGCACGTCTTCGTGCGCGCCGACCTCGGTCAGATCGAGCCACGGGTGCTCGCCGCCGTGTCGGGCGACACCGCGCTCGCGCGTGCTGCGCTCGACGACGACATGTACGCGCCGGTGGCCGCGCAGCTCGGCGTGGACCGGCCGACGGCGAAGACCGCGGTGCTCGGCGCGATGTACGGCCAGACCACCGGACACGGCGCCGTTGCCCTGCGTCGGCTGGAGGCGGCGTACCCGGTCGCGATGGAGATGCTTCGCGCCGCCGACGTCGACGGGCAGGTGGGCCGCGACATCCGCACCTCCGGCGGCCGCCTGGTGCGGATGGGATCGGCCGGCATCGCCGGGATCGACGACCGCGACGCGCGCAGCAACGCGGCGGCCCGTGGCCGCTTCGGGCGCAACGCGATGGTGCAGGGAGCGGCCGCCGAGCTGTTCAAGGTCTGGGCCGCAACGGTGCGCGCCCGGGCCAGGGCGTTCGACGCGCGGATCGTGCTCTGCCTCCACGACGAGCTGCTCGTGCACACCCCGGTCGAGCACGCAGGCGCCGTCGCCGCCCTGCTCGGCGAGTGCCTGCAGGAGGCCGCCCACCGCTGGTCGCCGGCTGCCCAGGTGCGGTTCCTCGCCGACATCGCCATCATCCCGCGCTGGTCCGACGCCAAGCCCTGACCACCGTCCCCGGACCGCAACCGTTCATCACCCCACCGCACGAGCCCCGGCCAGCCGATGACCAGTCCGAGTCGAACGGGGCGAGGCGGGGCGAGGTCGGACCGGGCGAGGTCGGGGCGAGAACGGGAACGGCCCCGGGTGCACGAGGCGCCCGGGGCCGGAACCGAAACAGGTTGCGTGGACTACATCATGCCCATGCCGGGCATGCCGCCGCCCATGCCACCGCCACCCATGCCGCCGCCACCGGCGCCGGCCTTCTCGGGCTTGTCGGCAACGAGGCACTCGGTGGTGAGCACCAGCGCAGCGATCGACGCTGCGTTCTGGAGCGCCGCCCGGGTGACCTTCGCGGGATCGATGATCCCGGCCTTGAACATGTCGACGAACTCGCCCGTGGAGGCGTCGAGACCGATGCTGCCGGTCTCGTTCACCACCTGGCGGGACGTGACATGACCCACGAGCCCGGCGTTGTCGGCGATCAAACGGGCCGGGGCGACGAGCGACTCCCACACGCTGCGTGCACCGGTGGCCTCGTCGCCGGTCAGCGAGTCGACGACCGACTTCACGGCGCCGCGGGCCCGGATGAGGGCGACGCCGCCACCGGCGACCACGCCTTCCTCGATGGCCGCGCGTGTTGCCGAGACGGCGTCCTCGATGCGGTGCTTCTTCTCCTTCAGCTCCACCTCGGTGGCAGCGCCGACCTTGATCACCGCGACACCGCCGGCGAGCTTCGCGAGGCGCTCCTGGAGCTTCTCGCGGTCCCAGTCGCTGTCGGTGTTCTCGATCTCGGTCTTGATCTGGTTGATCCGACCGGTGACGTCGTCGGAGTTGCCGTCGCCGTCGACGATGGTGGTCTCGTCCTTGGTGACGATCACCCGCTTCGCCCTGCCGAGCAGGTCGAGGGTGATGTTCTCCAGCTTAAGGCCGACCTCTTCGCTGATGACCTGACCGCCGGTGAGGGTCGCCATGTCCTGCAGCATCGCCTTGCGACGATCACCGAAGCCAGGAGCCTTCACCGCAGCGGAGTTGAACGTGCCGCGGATCTTGTTGACCACGAGGGTGGCGAGAGCTTCGCCGTCGATGTCCTCGGCGATGATCAGCAGCGGCCGACCGGTCTTCATCACGGCCTCGAGGACCGGCAGGAGGGTCTGGACCGTCGAGATCTTGCCGGCGTTGAACAGGAGGTACGCGTCCTCGAGGACGGATTCCTGACGCTCGGTGTCGGTCACGAAGTACGGCGACAGGTAGCCCTTGTCGAACTGCATGCCCTCGGTGAACTCGAGCTCGGTCCCGAAGGTGTTGCTCTCCTCGACCGTGACCACGCCGTCCTTGCCGACCTTGTCGATCGCGTTGGCGATGACCTCGCCGACGGATGCGTCCGCGGCCGAGATGGTGGCGACGGCAGCGATGTCGTGCTTGTCGTCCACCTCCTTCGACTGCTCCTTGATCGACTGCACCGCAGCCGCGACGGCCTTCTCGATGCCGCGCTTGAGCCCCATCGGGTTCGCCCCGGCGGCGACGTTGCGCATGCCGTGGTTGACCATGGCCTGGGCGAGCACCGTGGCCGTGGTGGTGCCGTCACCGGCGACGTCGTTCGTCTTCGTCGCGACTTCCTTGACCAGCTGCGCACCCATGTTCTCGAACGGATCGTCGAGCTCGATCTCCTTGGCGATGGACACGCCATCGTTGGTGATCGTGGGGGCGCCGAACTTCTTGTCGAGGACGACGTTGCGGCCGCGCGGCCCGAGCGTGACCTTGACCGTGTCGGCGAGCTTGTTGACGCCGGTCTCGAGGGCGCGACGAGCCTCGTCGTCGAACTTCAGTTGCTTGACCATGTTGCGAGTCCCTTCGGAGTCGTGTTGATTCGTCGCGAGCCCGAGGGGCTCACTTCTCGACGATGGCGAGGACGTCGCGGCTGGTGAGGATGAGCAGATCCTGGCCGTCGACGGTCACTTCGGTGCCGCCGTACTTGGAGTAGAGGACGATGTTGCCGGGCTTGACGTCGAGCGGGCTGTGGGTGCCCTTGTCATCGCTCCAACGACCGGGACCCACGGCGATGACCTCGCCCTGCTGCGGCTTCTCCTTGGCGGTGTCCGGGATGACGAGGCCGGAAGCAGTGGTCTGCTCGGCTTCGCTGGGCTTCACGACGATGCGATCGTCGAGGGGCTTGAGACTCATGGGTGCAGGCCTCCGTTGGCTAGGCACATGTTTCGGATCGAAACGCACGCACGTCGTGCGCGCACCCTGAGCGGCAATCGGATTAGCAGTCTCGGGGTGCGAGTGCCAATGTTAGGAGATCGAGCGCGCCGTTAGCAACCGGCAGGTGAGAGTGCTAACGCAACGTTGCCGGGAACCCGCCGGCCGCGGTCGTCGCGTCGGGCCACGCGCCGCTCGACGCGTCGCCCAACGCACCCATCGACCCCACGACGATCGAGGAGTACGGTCGGCTCGTGGGCAGGCCTCGTCCGGCCGTGATCGTCGAGATCATCCCGGTGGAGGACGCGCCCATGCGCAGTCCCTCCGATCCGGACGCGTCCGGGCGTGGCGCGCGGCTCGACGGCAGCGGCACGTGGGGCGGGAGCGGCGGCTCGCCCGATGCCGGCAGCGGGACCAGCCGCGGTGGGGGTGGACCGACGCCGGACGGGCGCGACGATCGACGTTGCGGGCCGGCGCGGATGGCCCTCGTCGGCGCGGGTGCGGTCGTCAGCCTGATCGCGGTCGTCGCGCTGGTCACCGGCGGTGCGAACGACCACCGCGACGCCGCCCCGGCACCGCCGGTCCCGACGACCGCGC
>JAODBQ010000646.1 GCA_025464045.1 Ilumatobacteraceae bacterium | reverse complement strand
GATGCGTAGGACCGTGTCGACTGCAGCTGTTGTGGACCTGTGTGGCAAGGTCGTCGACGGGCCGAACCGACCAGGGTGGTTCGGGACGAGACTTGGGGGAAGCGATGACGACGGTCGTTCCGGAACCGGACCTGCACAACGTCTGGCGTCTCGAGACGCCGGGCAACGTCGGGTGGTCGCGATCCGCCCGAACGGATGCCGCGGACAAGTTCTTCATGGTCTCTGCGGACGGGCATGTCGTCGAACCCGGCGACCTGTGGGCGCGTCGGATGGGCGCCGAGTTCCACGATCGACTGCCGGGCGTGATCGTCGACCCGCGGGGCAATCGGCTGCAGAAGACCGAGGGCTTCCGGCCGACCAAGCTGCTGAACGTGCCGCTGGAGGGCCACGAGCTGCTGCGCAACGAGTCGGGCCGCACCCCCGAGGCACGCATCAGCGACCTCGCCCTCGACGGTGTCGACGCCGAGGTCCTGTTCCCCAACAAGGGTTTGACGATCTGGGCCACGCCCGACGCGCTGTTCAGCCAGGCGATGTGCCGCGCGTACAACGAGTGGGCGTGGGAGACGTTCGGACCGTTCAACGATCAGCTCGTGCCGACGGCGTGCGTCGCCACCGGGGACCTCGACGGCGCGATCGCCGAGATCCAGCGCTGCGCCGCCCTCGGGTTCAAAGGCCTGTGCCTGCCGTGCAAGCCGGTGTTCGGGCCGCCGAACCACGAAGACCTGAACTACAACCTGCGCGAGTTCGAACCGCTGTGGGACTGCATCGACGACGTCGATCTGCCGATCACGTTCCACGTCTCCACCGGACGCGATCCACGCACCGCACGCAGCCAGGGTGGCGCAGTGATCAACTACACGGTGCACTCGCTCGCGCCGACGATGGAACCGCTCGTCAACATCTGCGCGTCCGGCGTCGCCGAACGCCACCCGAACCTGCGCTTCGGGAGCATCGAGGCGGGCATCGGCTGGGTGGCGTGGATGCTCGAGGCGATGGACGAGGCGTACCGCAAGCACCACATGTGGGTGCGACCGAAGTTGGAGCTGCTGCCGAGCGAGTACTTCCGGCGCCAGGGTTTCGCCAGCTTCCAGGAGGACAAGGCCGGTCTCGATCTCGCTCGCGAGCACGAGCTGGTCGACAACTTCCTGTGGGCCAACGACTTTCCCCACCACGAGGGCTCCTGGCCGTACTCGGCGCAGGCCGTCGAACGGACGATGGGCGGCCTCGACGACGACGAGCGGGCCAAGATCCTCGGCCTGAACAGCGCGCGGATCTTCAAGCTGCCGATTCCTGCTCGCTACCTCGACCATGCCGACGCCGCGGCCGTCGAAGCTGCCAGGAGCGGCTCGTGACGAACCGCACCCTGCGCGGCAAGGCCGCCGTGGTCGGCGTGGCCGAGACCACCTACTACAAGCGCGGCGAGTCGCCGGACCCCGAGTTCAAGCTGGCGATCCAAGCGGTGCTGCGCGCATGCGCGAACGCGGGCGTCGATCCGAAGGACGTCGACGGCTTCTCCTCCTACAGCAACGACCGCAGCGACGCGTCGCGCCTGTCCGCCGCGCTCGGCTGCCACCAGCTGAGCTTCGCGTCGATGCAGTGGGGCGGCGGCGGAGGCGGTGGATCGGGCGCAGTGGCCAACGCCGCCGCGGCGATCGCCACCGGGCAGGCCGAGTGCGTGGTCGTGTTCCGGGCCTTGGCCCAGGGTCAGTTCGGACGGTTCGGCCAGGGTTCGCGCAGCAGGACGGTGTCCGGCCAGTACGCCCACAGCATCCCGTTCGGTCTGATGTCGCCGGCGCAGATGTTCGCGATGAAGACCAACCGGTTCATGCACGACCACGGTGTGCGCCAGGAGGCGCTGCGCGCCGTGTCGATGGCGTCGTACGAGCACGCCCAGCACAACCCGCGGGCGGTCATGTACGGCCGCCCGCTCGACGAGGCGATGTACGACTCGTCGCGGTGGATCACCGAACCGTTCCACCTGTTCGACTGCTGCCAGGAGAACGACGGCGCCGCGGCGATGGTGCTCGTGTCGGCCGAACGGGCGAAGGACTTCGCCCATCCGCCGTGCTACGTCCTCGGCGCCGTGTCCGGCTCCCAGCACCGTGCCGATGCGCCCGTGCACAACACCCCGCAGTACGCGTCGTCGAGCTTCACCACGGTCGCTCCCCGCCTGTACGACATGGCTCGCGTCACGCCCGCCGACGTCGACGTGCTGCAGAGCTACGAGAACTTCACCGGCGGGGTGATGATGAGCATCGTCGAGCACGGCTTCTGCACCGGCGAGGAGGTCAACGACTTCTTCACCGCGGACACGTTCAGCGCGCCGGGCGGCCGCCTGCCGCTGAACACGAGTGGCGGCAACCTCGCCGAGTGCTACATGCACGGCCTCGGGCTGAACATCGAAGGCGTCCGCCAGATCTGGGGTGAATCCACCTGTCAGGTCCCCGACGCGACGGTGTCGATGGTCTGCTCGGGCCCGATGGTCACCCCCGTCAGCTCATCCATCTTCGGCAGCGAGGCGACCCTGTGAACACCACCACGCCCTACCTCCGCCCCGGTCTGGCCAAGCCGGCGCCGACGGAAGGTCTCGACAAGCCGTTCTGGGACGGGCTGCGCCGCGAGGTGCTGCTCCTGCAACGGTGCTCCGCGTGCCGCGGCTGGCAGTGGGGACCCGAGTTCGTCTGCCACCGTTGCCACTCCTTCGAGCTCGAGTACGAGGAGACCGCCGCCGAGGGCATCATCTACAGCCACCAACGGGTGTGGCACCCGGTCCACCCTGCCCTCGTCGAGCAAGGTCCGTACATCGTGGTCCTGGTCGAGCTGCCCCAAGCCGACAACGTCCGCCTGATCGGCAACCTCCTCGGCGAGGCCGAGCAGCCACTGGCGATCGGCGCGGCGGTCGCCGGGGTGTTCGAGCACCACAACGACGACGACCCCCCGCACACCCTGCTGCAGTGGGTGGCGGTCTAGGGGGTTCTCGGACGGTTCCGTCGAGCGGCCACCGGCGGTCCGGTACCATCGATCGCCGCCGACGGCTGCACTCGAACCGCGCTCGCGCCCACACCGTTGCCGTCTCCGCCCCTCTAGCTCAATGGAAGAGCAGCGGACTTTTAATCCGTTGGTTCAGGGTTCGAGACCCTGGGGGGGCACCTTATCATCCCAGCTCAATGATAGTTTTCTCTTGACGCTGAGCACGCCGGATAGGCATCTGCCGCGAATCTGCGGCGAATGTTGCAGGCGCTGTGGGAAC
>JAODBQ010000644.1 GCA_025464045.1 Ilumatobacteraceae bacterium | reverse complement strand
GCAGGATGCTCACCACGGCGATGGCGATCAGGACCATCATCAGCACCGGCACCCAGCGTGGGCTCTCGTCCATGTCGCGCGGGTTCGGCGGCGTGTAGCGCGACGACGACGTGACGCCGGCAGGGGTGTGCGTCTCCTGGGCGATCGACGACGCCTGGCCGGGCCGCGTGCCCTTCGGAGTGACGCGGCCGGTGGTCTTGCGTTTCGGGGGAGCCACGGGCCGCGAGTGTAGGCGCGCCCCAACGCGTTCGACACGGCGTCGCCGCGGCGGGGAGACTGGCGTGATGGTGCGCGTCCTCGTGATCGACAGCTACGACAGCTTCGTCTACAACCTCGTGCAGTACCTCGGCGAGCTCGGCGCGCAGCCGGAGGTGGTCCGCAACGACGAGCTCACGGTCGCCGATGCGGTCGCGCGCCGGCCCGACGCGGTGCTGCTGTCACCCGGTCCCGGGCGTCCCGAGGATGCCGGCATCATCTGCGCGGCGATCCCTGCCTTCGCCGAGCAGGGGATCCCGGTGCTGGGGGTGTGCCTCGGCCACCAGGCGATCGGTCACGCCTACGGCGCGTCGATCGTGCGCGCGCCGTCGCTGATGCACGGCAAGACCTCGCCGATCGAGCACCGCGAGCTCGGCGTGTTCGCCGGGTTGCCGTCGCCGCTGACGGGCACCCGGTACCACAGCCTGGCCATCGATCCGGCGACCATGCCCGATTGCCTCGAGGTCACGGCCACATCCGGCGAGGTGGTGATGGGCGTGCGCCACCGCACGCTGCCGGTGGAGGGCGTGCAGTTACACCCGGAGAGCATCCTCACCGGCGAGGGCCATGCCCTGCTGCGCAACTTCCTCAGCGCCGCCGCGGCCTCCGCCCGGCGGTGAACGCCAGGCGCTGAACGCGGCGCGCTGAACGTCAGACGGTCGTCGGCGTCGCTGCGACGGTAGTGGTCGCGGTGGTGCTCGTCGCGGCCGCCGTCGTCGTGGTCGCCGGCCTCGTGGTGGTCGTGGCCGGCACCGTCGTGGTCGTCGGCGGCGGTGCGGTGGTCGTCGACGTGGTCGTCGTGGTCGGCTGCACCGCCTTGCCGACCTTGAGCTTCACGAGCGTGCCGGGATCGACGGCTGAGCCCGCGGGGGCGCTCTGCGAGATCACGTTGCCATCGTCCGCCGAGCCGAACGCGACGGTCACGTACGTGACGCTGACCTGCAGCCCGAGACCGGTGATCTGGTTGCGCGCCGTTGCTTCGCTGAGCCCCTCCACGGGCGGGACGGTCACCTGGGCCGGTCCGGAGGAGACGATCAGGGTGATCGGACTGCCCTTGGGCACGGAGGTGTTCGCCCCGGGATCGGTGCCGATCACGATCCCGTTGGCCACGCTGGCGCTCGGCTGTTGCTTGACGGTGACCTTGAACCCGTAGGGATCGCCCTGGAGCAGGTTCGTCGCATCGGCCTGGGGCTGGCCCGCGGTGACCGGGACGCCGACCTTGTCGGGACCCGCGGAGACGACGATGTTGACGGTGCTGCCCTGCTTGGCCTGCTGCCCGGCCGCCGGCTCGGTGCGGATCACCGTGCCCTGGGCGACGGTCGGGTTCGCCTCGGACGTGTTGGTGACGGTGAAGCCCTGGGTCTGCAGTGCGGTCGTGGCGTCGGCGAGCGACTTGCCGGTGACGTCGGTGATCGCGATCAGCGCCGAGGCGGGGTTGTACGTGAGCTTGATGTTCGTACCGGCCGGGACCAGCGTGCCGGCCGCGGGATCGGTCTGGTAGACGACGCCCTCGGGGATCGTTGGGTTGGGCTGCGCGTCCGGCGTGAACGACAGGCCGACGTCGCTGAGCTGCTGCTGGGCCACCTCCAGTGTTTGGTTGGTGACATCGGGCAGGGCGAACAGGGTGGGCACGGTCGTGCTGGTGGCGCTCGTGTCGTCGCGCAGCGCGCGGAACAGCAGGAACCCGCCGACCACCAGGGCGAGGACGGCCAGGACGCCGAGGATCGCGTAGAGCGCGGTGCGGTCGTTCTCCGGCTGCACGGGTGCGTAGGCGGGTTGGCGGGGCTGCATCGCGGTGCGCGCCATCACCGCGGTGGCGGGAGCGACCGTGCCCGTTCGGGTGACGGCGCCGGTGCGCGGGAGCGCCGCGGTGGCGGCGCCGCCGGCGACGACCTGACGCACGGGTCCGGCGGCCGGGAGGGGAGGCTTCGCCGCGGCCAGCGCCTGCACGGGCTCGCCGTTGCGGAACCGGCGCAGGTCCTCGCGCAGCGCCTCGGCGGTGGGGTAGCGCACCTCCGGCTTCTTGGCGAGGAGCTTGGCGACGATCGCCTCGAACGGCCTGGGCACGTCGGCGACGAGCTGGTTCAGCGGCTGCGGGGAGTCGTGCACCTGCTTGTAGGCGATGCTCACCGGGTTGTCGCCGCCGAACGGTGGCCGCCCGGCGACCATCTCGTAGAGCACGATCCCGAGCGAGTAGAGGTCGCTGCGCGGGTCGGGCTGGGCGCCCTGCGCCTGCTCGGGGGAGAAGTACGTCGCCGTCCCCATGACCGCGCCGACCTGCGTGAGGTTGCTCTCCGTCGGCGCGTTCATCGCGCGGGCGATGCCGAAGTCGGCGACCTTCACCTGGCCGTTCGCGCCGATGAGGATGTTCGCGGGCTTGATGTCGCGGTGCACGACACCGTTGCGGTGGGCGAACCCGAGCGCGGCCGCGACCTCGCTGGCGATCTCGGCGGCCTGCATCGAGTTGATGTGGCCGTTGGCGCGCAGCACGTCGGCGAGCGTGCGGCCCTGCACGTACTCCATCGCCATGAAGTAGGTGTTCGCGTACTGCCCCCAGTCGTAGACGCTGACGATGTTGGGGTGGTTGAGGTTCGCCGCCGACTGTGCCTCACGTCGGAAGCGCTCGACGAAGTTCGGATCGACGGCGAACTCCGGGAAGAGGACCTTGATCGCCACCGGACGGTCGAGGAGCAGGTCGCGCGCCAGGAAGACGTCGGCCATGCCGCCGCGTCCGATCCGCTGCTCGATCTCGTAGCGGTCGTTGAGGACGGTCCGCTCGCTCTTTCCAGTCACTGCTGCCTGCTCTGTCGCGTCATCTCTCGGGCGGCGCCGCGGCCGCCGGGCGTTCTCGCGCGATGTCGGAGGAGGCTAGCCAGCTGCGGCGATGTTCTCGGATCAGGATGGTGCCCGTCGCGCCCGCTCATGACGTCGGCACGTTGTTGGCGAACATGTAGTCGAACACCTGCTTGGCGACCGGACCGGCGAGCTTGCCGCCCGTGCCAGCGCTGATCTCGTCGTTCGGGCCGCCCTTGAGGATGACCGCGACTGCGTACTTCGGGTTGTCCGCGGGGGCGAAGCCGATGATCCACGCGTTCGACTTCTCCGGCTGACCCTTGCCGTTGAGCTGCGCGGTACCGGTCTTCGCCGCCGCCTGGATGCCGTTGGCGAGCTGCATCTGCCGGCCGGTGCCCTGGTTGACGACGCCGATCATCAGGGTCGTCAGCGTGGCCGCGGTGGCGGGCTGGATCGGGTTCTTCCACACCGACGGTGTCGTCTGGTCGAGCACAGAGCCGTCGTGGTCGAGCGTGCTCTTGATCGCGTACGGCTTCATCATCTGCCCGCCGTTGGCGACGGTGCTGGCGACCATCGCCATGTGCAGCGGGACCATCTGATCGTTGCCCTGGCCGAACCCGCCGATCGCGAGCAGCGGGATCTGATCCGCGAAGTCGCTGACCTCGCCGAACTTGCTGGCCACCGCGCCCGGGAGGTCGAACGGGAGCTTCTCGCCGACGCCCCACTTCTTCACCCCGTCGACCATCGCCTGGGCGCCGATCTTCACCGCGGTCTGGGCGAAGGGGATGTTGCAGCTGCGGTAGAAGACGACGGCCATGGTGCCGCCGCACAGCTCGCCGGCGAAGTTCTGGATCGGGTCGGTGGTCTGCGGCGGGACCCACTGGGTCTCGTTCGGGAAGGTGCTGTCGAGGCTGATCGCGCCGGTCTCGAGCCCGATCGAGGTGGTCAGGACCTTGAACGCCGAACCCGGCATGTAGCGCTCCTGGTACGCGTTCGCGAGCAGCGGCTTCGACGGGTCGGCGTTGAGCTGGGTGAGGTAGGCGCCGGCCTGCGTGGCGTTGTGCACGGCCACCTGGTTGGCGTCGTAGGAGGGGTTGCTGACCATCGCCAGCACCGCACCTGTGTGCGGGTCCATGACCACGACCGAGCCCTCCCGGCCGCCGAGGGCGACGAGCGCGGCGCGCTGCACGTCGTCGCGCATCGTCAGCACGACGCTGCCGGTGTTGTCGCCTCCGCCGAGGATGTGCGGCAGCGAGCGCAGGTTCTGCGCA
>JAODBQ010000618.1 GCA_025464045.1 Ilumatobacteraceae bacterium | reverse complement strand
GGGTCGGAGATGTTCCAGTCGTCGATCATCTCGGGGTCGTCGAAGATCAACACGCTCGGCACCACCGACAGCAGCCAGCGCACCCGCGGTGAGCCCCACGACTCGTGGTACAGCCAGGTGAACTCCTCGAAGCCGTCGACGAGCTCGGGTGGCAGGCGCTCGTGCGCGGGGTGCGTCCGGCGGCGATCCTCGATCTTGGCGCGGGCCTCGGGGGAGGAGTCGTCGGCGTAGACCTGATCGCCGAGGAGGACGAGGAGATCCGCCCAGTCCTCAGGCGGCTGGTCGGCCATCCGCAGTGCGTGCGCGTAGATCGCGTCGACCCCGCGGCCACGCGAATCGAGGGCCAGCTCGAGGGTCCACGGCGGTTGGTGCGGCGCGGCGATCCGGCACGAGCCGAACAGCACCCGCAGCGGCCGGTCACCCGGATCCGCGCGCCGCCGGATGGTGCGCACGCTGCTCGGTGGGAGATCGAGTGCCGGCACCGGCCAGCGGACCTCGCCGTCGAGGCGGACGTCGTACTCCTGGCGCGCGTCCGCCGTGAGGTCGCGCGCGACGACGAGCGCGTAGTGGTGGCCGGCGACTTGGAACGTGCGCGCGGTGTGGCCGAGCACCTCGGCCGTGCACGGCCGGTCGGTCTCCATCCAGAACGTCGCAGTCGTCTCACCGACGTGACGCAGCAGTGGACCGATGATCAGCTCGGCCATGATCGTCTCCCCGTCGACCGAGCGCTCAACTGCCGCGCACGGCCGTGATGCGGTCGCCGACGGTGTCGATCGTGGCCACCGCACTGAGCGTCCGCGCCCCGCGGAGCTTCTCCGCGAGGTGCTCGCCGGCGGTGGTCGGCGGGTAGCGCGGCGGGTGCTCGTCGTCCACGCACGTCGGCAAGCACTCGACGACCGCGTCGTAGTCGCCGTCCAGGAAGAAGGCCAGCGAGCGTCGCCGCGTCCCGTGGGCGCCGAGCTGGAGCACCCTGTGGACGGTGGACCGCCACCGGTCGTTCGTCCACTGCGCGAGGAGGTCGCCGAGATTGACGATGAACGCCCCGGGCTCGGCGAGCACATCGCTCCAGGCGCCGTCGGCGCCCAGCAGCTGCAGTCCGGGCACGCGGTCGGCGTAGAGGACGGTGGTGATCCCGTAATCGGTGTGCGCGCCGAGGCGCTGCTGACCATCGGCGGCGGGGGCGTCGTCGGCGAGACGCTCGTAGTAGTTCACCCGCAGCGTCTCGGTCGTGTGTCGGTTGAAGTCCTGGAACCACCGATCGGGCAGGTCGAGCGCGAGTGCATAGACGTCGATGAGGGTGCTCGCGAGCAAGCTGACCGCGTCGAAGTAGGCGACCAGCGCCGGCCGCATCGCGGGTGGTCGAGCCGGCCACAGGTTCGCCGCGAACACGTGGTACGGATCGGCGCGGTGGACCTCGTCGTCGGGCACGACGTCCGGCCCGAGCACGAAGGCCTCGCGCAGATCGGCGGGAGTGCCGACGCCGACGGTGTAGCTGAGCGCCTCCGACCCGATCGGCAGGAAGCCACGGTTGATGTGGTCGGCGTCCGGCTGCACCTCGCGCTTCTCGCCGTCGGAGAGGTGGAAGAACTCGTCCACCGCGTCGAGCACCTCGGCGACCAGCACGGGCTCGATGCCATGGCCGACCACCTGGAAGAAGCCGCTCGTGCGACACGCCTGGTCGATCGCCGCGGCGATGCCTCGACGGGCGGCAGCGTCCCCGCTCCACCACGGCTGCAGATCGATGACCGGGACGATCGCCGACGCCGGCTCCGACTGTGCTGTGCGCGAGGTGTCCTCCACCCGATGGACCGTAGCGAGCCCTTCAGGTCACCGACGAGCGTGCCGCTCCGTGGCGGCGCGGGCGGTAGACGCGGTGGCGTCGATCGACGCCGGTCGGCAGGCCCGACAGCAGGCCCCAGCACTTGTAGCCGAGCACGCCGACACCGGCCATCCGGCGATGGCTGACGTTCTTGACGACGCTGCGCAGATCGCTGCCGATGATCTGCGCGGCCGGGCGGACGATGCCGGTGTCGTGGAGGCGGAGGTGCTTGGCGATGACGGCACCTTCACCGAACGCATACCAGCGCTTGAGCATCTGTCCGGACCCGTCGGCGTAGGGACGCGCCCCGTCGTGGACGACCGTGATGTCCGGGTCGTAGGCGACCTCCGCGCCCGCTGCGAGCGCGCGGTAGTAGATGTCGAACTCCTCGCACGCGCGAAAGCGCGATCCGGGGCCGATCAGCTCGTCGTACCGGCCGATCGTGTCGAACAGGCTCCTCCGGGCGAACATGTCGGCACCCGCGCCGCCCCGCACCACGGCCGAACGTCGTCCGGCCACGATGCGGAACCGGTCGAACTCGGCCACCGGCACGAAGGCCGCCGACATGTCGTGCTCGACCGGGAGGAGGTCACCGAAGACCAGGCTGACCTGGGGATGGGCGATGAGCACGGCCTCGCCGCGTCGCAGCCAGTCGGTCGGAACGACGCAGTCGTCGTCGGTGAAGGCGATGATCGGAGCTCGGACCATCGCCATGCCCTCGTTCAGCGCGGCGGACTTGCCCGTGCTCGACGATCGCACCCGGGTCAGTCGTGGGTCGTCGGGGAGGACGGCCGCGCGGGCGCTCTGTTCGACGACGATCACCGCGAACGAACCGTGATCGTTGGCGAGGATGCTCTCGACGCAGGTGCGCAGCCGATCAGGGCGGTCGCGGGTGGCGACCAGCACCGCGATCTGTGTGTCGGATGCACCGGACACACTCGATCCAGGGACCGTCATGTCACCCACCGTAGATCACTCGCACGCACCGTGGCCGATTCGGGCGAGCTCGAAACGAGGTCTTCACTCCCGCAGTGGCCGTGCTCACCGGGACGGATCAGACGGGCCGATCAGATCTCGCGCGCGGTGGCGTCGATGATCGCGCCGACGTCGGCGGGCAGGGCCGACTGCTCGTGGTCGAGCCGACCACCGACGCGGCCGGCAAGGCCGCCCTGGTCGACGATGGTGCGTGCGATCAGCGACCCGAGCGGACCGACGATGCCGACCTGCCCGGAGGCGACGGCGGCGATCAACGCCTTCGAGACCTGCCGCGCCGCAGGCTGCACCCTGGCCCAATCGACCTGCTCGGCCATCGCCTTCGCGGCACGCGCCGCCTCGCCGGTCTTGTCCGCCGTCGCGGCGCGGACTCCTGCCCAGTCGACGTCGCGCAGCGCACCGGCGACCTGCTCGGCATCGCCGTCCGACGACGGTTCGCCCGAGCCCTCGCCCTTTGCCCCCGTCATCATCCCGAGCACCGCATCGAGCTGCTCTCGCGGCGTCGCCCAGATCGTCTGCGCCGGGGCGTCGTCGCCACGCTTGCCCGCGGCGTACTCCTCCTTGAGGACCTGTGCGGCGCGGCGCGCGCGGTTCGCGAACCAGGACACCGCGGTCGGCTTCGCGGTCGGTCCGTTCGGTTCGGCGGGTTCGGGTCGTCGGGATGACATGGTTCGATGAGCTCCGGGCGCCAGGTTACGCGGCGCGGCGCCGCGTCGGCCCCGCGTCGTCAGCCGGTACCGTCAGTGTCCGACCGGTGCCACGAGCACGATCAGGCAGAAGCGATCAGGCAGAAGCGATCAGGCAGAAGTATCAGGCAGAAGCGATCAGGCAGAAGTATCAGGAGGGTGAGATGTCCGACACGAAGCATCCCCAGGTGCAGCGCACCGAAGCCGAATGGCGCCAGCTGCTCACCCCGGAGCAGTACCACGTGCTGCGCGAGGCCGGCACCGAGCGACCGTGGAGCGGCGAGTACGTGAACGCCCACGTCGACGGCACCTACCGCTGCGCCGCCTGCGGCGCCGAGCTGTTCGACTCGCACACCAAGTACGAGTCCGGGAGCGGTTGGCCGAGCTTCTACGAGCCGAAGGTCGCGGATGCCGTCGAGCTGGTCGAGGACCGGACGATGGGCGTCGTGCGCACCGAGGTCCGCTGCCGGAACTGCGGATCGCACCTCGGGCACGTCTTCCCCGACGGTCCGGCGCCCACCGGCCAGCGGTACTGCATGAACAGCCTCTCCCTGGCGCTCGCACCCGAGGAGCCGGCCACCGAGACCGCCGGCTGACGCCTCGCTCCTGCTGCGGCGCGATCGCGTTGACCGCTCGACCCGGTTGACGGCTCGATGGGGTTGACTGCTCGCTGGGGTTGACGGCTCAGCTCAGTCCCGGCCGTACGCCGCGATCCGCCAGTTGCGGCGGAACGCGAAGTGGGCGAGCGAGGTGGTCACGACGACGGCCACGGCGAGGGCCCACATCATCCCGTTGAACGAGAACGCGAGACGGATCCACTTGCCCGCGTCGGACGCGGCGTGCAGGCGCGAGAACATGGCCCAGAACACGGTCAACGCCGCCGCGACCGCGGCGCTGAGCAGTCGCCAGGTTGCCCGCGCCCAGCACCACAGCATCAGCGTGGTCACGAACGCGGTGGTGCCGGCGAGCCAGGTGTACGGGTTCACGAGGTGGCGGCTGAAGTGCGTCAGCACGACGTCGGACGGGAGGTGGTAGAGCCACGCGCGCAGCCGTGGCGTGCCGGCGATCACGCCACCGGCGACGAAGGCGAGCAGCGTTCCGATCTGGTACGCGTGGGCCAGGCGCTCGGGGCG
>JAODBQ010000615.1 GCA_025464045.1 Ilumatobacteraceae bacterium | reverse complement strand
GCAGGCACAGGTCGGCCCGAGCGTCGCCACCTCCGCGCCGGCGGCGACCGGTTCGACGGCGGCCGCGACGACGGTGATGGCGTCCCACGGCACCGAGCCGACGGTCCAGGATGGGCCGGACGCGCCGACCACGGCGACCGCTGCCACCTCCACCAGCGTGGCCCCGAACGTGCCCGGCGTCTACGCCCATGCCGGCGTCGGGCAGATGAGCGACGCAGTGGCCGAGGCCAAGCGGTACGTCTACGTGCCGAGCAACGACGACGGTTCGGTCACCGTGATCGACCAGGCGACCATGCAGGTCGTCGACGAGTTCCACGTCGGCAGGCTCGTCCAGCACGTCGTGGCCGACTGGGACCTGCGTCGGCTGTACGCCACAGCGAGTGACTCGAACCAGCTCGTGCCGATCGATCCGGTGACGGGTGCACGCACCGGCGCACCGATCCCCGTCGACGCGCCGTACAACCTGTACTTCACCCCCGACGGCTCCACGGCGGTGGTGATGGCCGAACGTCGCAACCGCATCGACTACTACGACCGAACGACGTGGAAGCTCCTGCGGTCGATCGCCACCGGACCGTGCGACGGCATCAACCACGCGGACTGGTCGGCCGACGGTTCGTGGTTCCTGGCGACCTGCGAGTTCTCGGGCGGTCTGATCAAGGTCGACACCGCCACGGGTCAGATCGTCGATCGGCTCGATCTGGACACGGGCGCGATGCCGCAGGACCTGCGGCTCGCACCGGACGGCACGAAGTTCTACGTCGCGGACATGGCCCACGGCTGCGTGTGGATCATCGACGCGACCGGCACCCGGGTCGTCGGATCGATCCCGACCGGCGTCGGCGCCCACGGCATCTACCCGAGCCGCGACGCGACGCGGATCTACGTCAGCAACCGCGGTCGGACCGAGAGCCGCAACACGGGGCCGTCGCACGACGGCCAAGGTTCCGTGAGCGTGATCGACCCGGCGACCGACCAGGTCGTGGGCACGTGGCAGATCCCCGGTGGCGGATCGCCCGACATGGGCGGCGTGTCGGCCGACGGGTCGCGGCTGTGGCTGTCGGGGCGCTACGACGCCGAGGTCTACGTGTTCGACACGACGACCGGTGAGCTCGTCGGGCGGATCAAGGTCCCGCCGGGCCCGCACGGGCTGAACGTGTTCCCCCAGCCCGGTCGATATTCCCTCGGCCACACCGGGAGCTACCGATGAACCGCCGCCAGCTGCTCCGCGGCGTCGCCGGTAGCGCGGTGCTGGCCGCGCTCGACGCGTGCTCGTCGGCGTCGCACGGATCGTCGGCAGCGCCGACGGCGACGACCGGACCCGCGTCGGCGGCTCCGGCGGTCACCGGTGCAGGCGTCGCTCCCGCCCCGGCGGCGAGCGGTTCCGCAGTGGCGGACGCAACCACGACTGCGGTCGCGGCGACGTCGCCGCCGATCCCACCGACCACCGCCGCGCCGGCGACCTCCGCTCCGGCTCCGGTCTGGACGCCGGGGAGCGCGGCGACCTACGTGGACCAGGGGCCGAGCGACACCGCTCTCGTCGCGCTGACGTTCCACTTCGCCGGCGCGCCGGCGCTCGCGTTGCAGCTGCTCGATCTCCTCAAGGCCAACAGCGTCAGCTCGACGCTCTTCGCGATCGGCGACTGGCTGACCGCGCATCCTGCGCTCGGCCACCGCGCGCTCGCCGACGGCCACGAGCTCGGCAACCACACCAAGTCGCACCAGTCGATGCTGCAACTCGGCCGCGCCCAGGTGCACGCCGAGATCGCCGGTGGCGGCGCGGCCCTGGTCCCCTTCATCGGCTCGATCGGGCGGTGGTTCCGTCCGTCTGGGACGGACGTGCCGACGTCGCTGATCCTGGAGGAGGCGGGCAAGGTGGGCTATCCCGTGTCCGTCGGCTACGACATCGATTCGCTCGACTACACGGAGCCTGGTGCGGCCGCCGTCGTCGCCGCGGTCAACCCGGCGCTCCGCGCCGGCTCGATCGTCAGCCTCCACTTCGGGCATGCCGACACGTTGGCCGCACTGCCACAGATCCTCGATCGGATCGGCGCGCTCCGACTGCGCACCGCGACCGTCAGCCAGCTCCTCACGCCGACCGCACCGGCCTGAACCGCGTCGGTCCGGGCGCGTCGCGCGTGACTGGCGAGCGGCTGACCTGCGCCGGCAGCTCACACGACGACGGGACGGACGTCTGCCGCGTCGCGTGGTCGCGCGACCGACGGTTCGGCGAGCCCGACCACCAGATCGATCCGCGGGTGACGACCGGAACGGGCGATCACGAGCCGGCCGGGCATCGTCTCGATCAGCCGGCGGGCCAACGGCAGGCCGAGGCCGTGCGGACGTTCGGCGCGCGGGGTGGCCCCCTCCTCGGCGCCGTCCAGACGCGGCGCTGGTGCCCAACCCTCGCCTTCGTCGCCCACGGTCAACGTGACGGACTCCGTCCCGATCGCGTGGTCCACGCGCGTGTGGCCGGCGCCGTGCACCAGCGCGTTGTCGAGGAGCACGTCCAACACGTGGCGAAGGACCGCCCCACTCCCCCGCACCGGGGGAACGTCGTCCGCGTTCGCGAACGTGAGCCGCCGCCCGACCGCGGCATACCGACCGTGCCAGCTCAGCGCCAGCGCACGCTCGACGTCGACGAGCAGGCACGTCGACGGACGGGAGTCCGGCGCGCGAGCGATCGTGAGGAGCTCGCCGATCGTGCGCTCCAGGCGCGCGATGTCGTCGAGCGCCTCGTGCAGCAGCTCGGACGGGTCGGGGCGCGGGAAGGAGAGCTCCGTCTCGATCGCTGCCCGCAGGCCCGCCAGCGGGGTGCGCAACTGGTGCGACGCATCCGCGGTGAACGATCGCTCGCGTGCGACGAGGTCGTGCAGACGTTGGGAGGTGACGACGAGCGCGTCGGCGGCCTCGTCGAGCTCGGGGACCTTGCTCCGTGGGATCTCGACGGTGAAGTCTCCGTCGCCCAGCTGCACCGCAGCGTCGCGCAGGCGACGAACCGGTCGGGCCAGCCGGCCGGCGACGACGAAGCCGATCACGGCTCCGACGCCGACGACGCCGCATGCGATCGCGCCGAGCAGGGCAGCGATCCGAATCGTGCGCGCATCGGTCTGCGACGTCGGCTGCGCCCCCCTGATCACGCCAACCACGGACTCGTCTGCCGTCACCGGGACCGCGACGATCCTGTCACCGGACTGCGTCCGCGTGGCGATGCGGTTGTGCAG
>JAODBQ010000609.1 GCA_025464045.1 Ilumatobacteraceae bacterium | reverse complement strand
GGGTAGGGCACAGGGCGGATCGTGCGGATGGCGTAGGAGCCGTCGTCGTCGCTGTGGAACACGCCGCGCAGGTTCGTCGAGCGCTGCACCGCCGGTTGCTGGCACGCGTAGAAGCCGCTGCTCGCGTTCTGCCACACGTCGAGCGCGACGCCGGTCAGCGGGCGCCCGTCGACGTCGGTGATCCGCCCCCGGATCAGCACCCGGTCGCCCTCGTCGGGATCCTCGAGCATGCTCTCGCCGAACGCGCGCTCGGGCGAACCGGGGACGTAGAACGGTCCGAGGACGGTGTTCTCCGTGCTGCCCGCGGCGCCGTCGTGGGTGAGCATCTCCACCAGGGTGGACAGGCCGAGCGTGTCCGAGAGGAGGATGAACTCCTGGCGCACGTCGTCGGAGATCTTGCCGGCGGCGTCGAGGAACTCGATGCCACGCAGCCACTCGTCGCGCTGGAGGGCGACCTCCTCGGCGAACGCGTGGAGGTGGCGGATCGCGGCCTCGGTCACCTCCCGCAGGCGCGGGTCCGGCGATCCGGCGTAGCGGCTGAGGACTTCCGCGAGCAACTCGGCGGGCGCGGCGGCCACCGGCTCAGAAGTCCACCGGGTAGACGCTCGCCTGCCCGGTGCGGATCAGCTCCGGCAGCTCCGGCGAGGCGTTCTCCCACACCAGCAGCATCGAACGCTTCGGGCTGTAACCCTGGTGGCGGATGTCGCCGGGCATCGCCGCGACGTCCCCGGCGCGCATCGTGACCTTCGCGCGCGGCGACCCCGTGTCGCGGTCCTGCACCTCCCAGGTGATCTCGTCGGACAGCTGCACGAACCACTCCACCCGATCGTTGCCATGGAAGATCGGCAGGATGTACTCCTCGGTCGTCGGGCAGTAGAGGCTGGCCTTGCAGACCGACACGACGCTCGGGTTCCACGTCACGTCACTGCGCGACAGGTAAGCGAACAGGCTGTAGGCGCAGACCTCGTCCTCGAAGCCGGGCTCCGGGTACAGCTCGGGCTCGTCCTGCGCGACGTCGGCGAACATCCGGTTGATCGGGTGGGTGGCGTCGGTGCGGATCTGCTCGTCGCCCGGCACGCCGACCATCCGCTGGGCCGCGACGCGCCGGCGCGTGATCGCGGCCGTGTTCGAACCGTCCTTCACACCGAACGGCTTGTCCGTCTCCTCCGGACTGGCGAATGGATCGAACCCCTGGTTGGTCCAGTCCTCCAGCATCGCCTTGAACGTCTCGCGGATGTCGGTGGTGTCGAAGTTCTCAGTGTGGTCGAGCTC
Source organism: Ilumatobacteraceae bacterium (assembly GCA_025464045.1). Lineage (GTDB taxonomy): Bacteria > Actinomycetota > Acidimicrobiia > Acidimicrobiales > Ilumatobacteraceae > JAODBQ01. The sequence continues at coordinate 4,971 of JAODBQ010000609.1, read as the reverse complement.
CGCCTTGCGGTAGGCCTCGTTGAACCGTCCGGCGAACATGTCCACGGTGCCGTAGTGGTTGACCGTGCCGAAGACCGCGTCGAAGTTGACCGTGCCGTAGAAGAAGTCCCAGGCGACGTCGCGTTGCAGGGCGCGCAGGAAGACGTCGGCGCTGAGCACGTGCTTGCCGGTCGGCCAGTCGATGTGCACGAAGTACTCGTCGCGGGAGAAGTGGAAGGCGCCGAGGCCGAACGATCGGTAGCCCTGCTTGTTCGGTGCGGTGGAGGCGATCTCGGTAGCGCTCATGTCATGTCCTGTTCAGCTCAGGCAGATGTCGGCCCAGCGCTCGACGGTGTCGTCGCCGAAGATGGTCTGGAGCAGCACGACGCTCGGCGCCGTTGCGGTGATCCGGTAGGCGGTGTGTGCAGGGAGCAGCGCCTGGTGGCCGCGACGCAGGACCATCCGACCCATCCTCGCCCCGACGGGCTCGCCCGCGAGGCGGACCGAGCCGGCCTTGTCGGCAGGGACGGCCGGTCGTTCGAGGCGGACGAGCTCGATCGTCACCTCGCCGTCCATCACGAGCGGGAACTCGTCGTGCGCGCAGGTGCGCCACTCGCTCGTGCCCTCGGCGCGGATGACCTCCAGCACGTACTCCATGTTCTTGCCGACCGCCACCTTCTCCCACGGCCTGGAGGAGCCGGCGACCTCGAAGATGTTGGAGAACGCGTAGTTCTTCGGGTTGTCGTCGATGATCTCGATCCCGCCCTTGGCGAACGCGTTCAACGATCCGAACTCAGTGGTGTAGGACGTCGACGGCATGGAGCCCCCCAGCTACGGTTGCGCGCGATCGAGATGTGATGCACACGATACGTGGCCCGGGTGAACACGAAACGAGTCATGACGACGTCGTCCTCGGTCGGCTGATGCTCGAGCCCGTGCTGCGGCTCGCGGAGCTGCTGCGTGAGGACGATCTGGAGGTCTCCACCGGCGAGGTCCTCGACGCGCTCGCCGTCGTCGGCAACGTCGACCTGCTCGACCACGTCCAGCTCCGCGAGGGCCTGCGCGCGGCGATGGTCAAGCGCGCCGATCGCGACGGGGTGTTCGACCGTTGCTTCGCTGTCGCCTTCGAGCTCGGTGCCGCGGCCGTGCGACGACGCGAGGCGAACGGTCGTGGGACGCTCGACGGATCGCGTCCGCCGCGCCCGGTCCCCGACGGCGGCATCCCGGCCGCGGTCCTCGCCGCTCTCCTGGCCGGTGACGACGACGCGCTCGCCGCGCTGGCGGAGCTCGCCGTCGACACCTACGGCGGATTCGACGGGTCCGCCGGCAGCCTCAAGCACGTGATGCACCGCGTGCTCCGCGCGATCGACCTCTCGCGGATGCTCAGCGCAGCGATGCAGCAGCTGCGGCGGGAGGGGGACCTCGACGAGCTGGCGCTGATGCTCGAGCGGGCCGAGCTCACGGCTCGCTTGGATCAGTTCCGACAGCGCCTCGCGGCGACGATCGGCGATCGCCGGTCCGCCGACGCACCGGACGTCGCGATCCCCGGACGGGCGCGGCTGGAGGACCTCGACGTGATGGAGCTGTCGCGTACGGAGCTCGACGAGGTCCGCCGGCTGGTACGCCCGCTCGTGCGCCGTCTCGCGACGCGGGTCGCACGTCGTCGCCGTTCCCGCCAGCGCGGGCGTGTCGACCTGCGCCGCACGATGCGGCGTTCGCTCCAGACCGGCGGGGTGCCGATCGAGGTGGTGATGCGCCGCCGCCACCCCCACCGCCCGGAGATCGTGCTGCTGTGCGACCTCAGCGGCTCGGTCGCCGAGTTCGCCACGTTCACGCTGACGATCGTCAACGCGATCCACGCCGAGGTTCGGCGGGTGCGCAGCTTCGCCTTCGTCGACGGCATCGCCGAGGTGAGCGACCTGTTCGACGCTGCGCGCTTCGAGATCCCGGTGAGCCGGCTCGTCGAACGCGCCGGCGTGATCGGCGCCGACGGACACAGCGACTACGGCAGGGTCTTCGGCCTGTTCGTCGATCGTCACCTCGACGACGTCGTCGACCACCGGACGACCGTCGTGATCACCGGCGACGCCCGCGGCAACCGGCGCGACGGTGGTGTCGCCGCGCTCGCACGGATCCACGACCGGGCCCGTCGCGTGTTCTGGCTCAACCCCGAGCCGGAGGTGTCGTGGAGCACGGGGGATTCGCTGATCGAGGAGTACCGCGGCCACTGCACGAGCATCCACGAGGTGCGTTCTCTCGGCCAGCTCGCCGATTCGATCGCGGCGTTGCTCTGATGCACGGGCTCCGCACGGCGATCGTCGGTGGCGGCATCGGCGGCTGCGCGCTCGCGCTGTCGCTGCACGCCGCCGGGTTGGGCGACGTCGAGGTCTTCGAAGCCGCGTCGCAGATCGGTGAGATCGGCGTCGGGATCAACGTCCTGCCGCACGCGGTTCGCGAGCTGACCGAGCTCGGGCTCGCCACGTCGCTCGACGCGCGGGCGATCCGCACCGCCGCGCTCGCGTACCACAACCGGTTCGGGCAGCGCATCTGGACCGAACCGCGTGGAGTGGCGGCCGGCTATCGCTGGCCGCAGTGGTCGATCCATCGCGGCGAGCTGTTCGGGGTGCTGCAGCGCTCCGTCGTCGAACGCCTCGGCCGCGCCCGGTTCCACCCTGGACACCCCATCACGACCAGCGCGCAGCTGGTGGAGCTGTCCGCGGGCTTCGACGTCGTCGTCGGGTGCGACGGGGTGCACTCGATCGCACGCAGCATGCTCGTGCCCGACGAGGGGCCGCCACTGTGGAACGGCGTGACGATGTGGCGCGGCGCCACGGTGATGGCGCCGTTCCTCGACGGCCGCACGATGATCATGGCGGGTGTCGTCGCCCACCGCATGGTCGTCTATCCGATCCGCGATCTGCCCGCTGGGCGCCAGCTCGTGAACTGGGTCGCCGAGGTGCGCACCGACGACGGTCGGCCGATGCCCAGGCAGCAGTGGAACCGGGAGGTCGACGTCGCCGAGCCGCTCGCGTGGTTCGCCGACTTCCGATTCGACTGGCTCGACGTGCCGGCGATGATCGCCGCCGCCGACCACGTCCTCGCGTACCCGATGGTGGACCGCGATCCGTTGGCCACCTGGCGCCGGGGCAACACGACGCTGCTGGGCGACGCGGCACACCCGATGTACCCGGTGGGCTCGAATGGGGCCTCGCAGGCGATCATCGACGCGCGCGTGCTGGCACGTGAGCTCGCCCTCGGCGCGACGGTCACCGATGCGCTCGACGCGTACCAGCGCAACCGGCTCCCCGCGACCGCGGCGGTCGTACGTGCGAACCGGATGGCGGGCCCGGAGCGGTGCATGGAGATCGTCGGCGAGCTCGCCCCGCAGGGCTTCCAGCGCCTCGACGACGTCATCTCCCACGCCGAGCTCGAGGAGCTCGCGACGAGCTACCGGTCCGTCGCCGGCTTCGATCCAACGGTGCTCAACGACCGCCCGTCACTCGACGTGCCCTGACGCGGTGCGTCACAGCTGGATGTTGTAGAGCTCTGCCGCGTTGTCCTGGAGGATCCGCTTCTGGACGGCCGGCTCCAGCTCGGAGATCGCGGCGCGGACGCGCTCGACGCTGTGCGGGTAGAGGCACGTGGGGTGGGGGATGTCCGTCTCGAACATGATCCGGTCGGCGCCGAGGTGCTCGATCGCGGAGGCCAAGGTCCGGCTCTCGAACCAGAAGCAGCCGTAGAACTGGCGACGGAAGTACTCCGACGGCTTCATCGACAGGTGCGCCAGGTGCTCCGGGGCCGTCTCGCCGCACTGGTAGTCCAGCGCGTCGAGCAAGAACGGGATCCATCCGACGCCGCTCTCGACCGAGACGAAGTTGAGGTTCGGGTACAGCTCGGGCACGTCGCTGACCAAGAGGTTGACCATCCAGCGCAGCTGTCCGAGGAAGATCGCCGCCCCGCCGAGGCTGAGCTTGACGTCGCCCGACCACGTCGAGTACGGCACCTTGCCCGACCAGTCGATGTCGCCCTCCGAGGCGCCGATGTGGAAGTTGATCGGCATGTCGAGGGCCTCGCAGACCTCCCAGAACGGACGCCAATCGGGCTGGGCGAAGTTGGGCATCCCCGAGTCGTGGGGGTTGGAGCACATCACGATGCCCTTGGCGCCGTTGGCATGCATCCGATCGACCTCGGACACGCAGGCGTCGATGTCCCACCACGGCACGAGCGCCATCGGCAGGATCCGGCCCCCCGAGCGTCGCTGCAGATCGCTCATCCAGTCGTTGTAGATCTCGACGCAAGCGATGCGCAGCGCGGTGTCGTCGATCTTGAGGAAGTTCTGGTTCCCGAAGCCGCCGACGTTCGGGTAGACGATGCCGTGGCTGACGCCCATGCGGTCCATCAGCTCCAGGCGGGCGTCGCAGTCGTACGACGCGGCGTGGACCATCTCGATGTCGTGCTTGAGGAACTCGAGACCGAGCATCTTCTCGCCGTCAGGACCGATCGCGCTCACGGCGGAGTCGCCCGCCAGCGGGATGTCGCCGTTGACGACCCACTTGCGCCGGCCGTTGTGCTCGCGGATCTGCGGGACGAGCTCGCGGTACTTCGCCGGAGCCATCGACGTCCACAGATCCGCTGGTTCGCTCCAGTGGGTGTCGGTGTCGATGATGCTGATGCCGGGGAAGATCGGGCTCACTGCGGGCATGACAGCCACCTTTCGTCCTGGGTCCGCGGTTCTCTCGACCGAGACGCCTGGCTCTTCGAACCGAACTGTACCCCTGCCGTCGAACACGATTCGTGGTCGGAGGCGGGGACCTCCGATCGGCGATGATGAACGCGACAGGAGGTGCCGATGTCGGTGGTGACGGTGTTGGACGACTACCAGGGCGTGGCGCTGACCAGCGCCGACTGGTCGGAGGTGGAGGCCGCGCACACCGTCGAGGTGCTTGCCGAGCACATCGCCGGCGAGTCCGAGCTCGTGCGCCGTCTCGCGCG
>JAODBQ010000599.1 GCA_025464045.1 Ilumatobacteraceae bacterium | reverse complement strand
CGTGGCCTGCTCGATGGTCATGGAGCCGCCGCTGGACTGCATCACGTAGATGTGGTCTCGGACCCCTCGCGCGTCGAGCTTCTCGCGCAATCCCTCCACATAGGCGGCCACGACCGGCTGCACGTAGGCGTTGAGCACGGCGGTGTTGGTCCGCTCGTACTCGCGCCATTCACCGCACACCTCGTGTGAGAGCGTGACGGACGCCTCGGGGCATGCCTCGCGGATGATCCGGCCGGCCTCGCGCTCATGCTCGGGGTTGGCGTAGGAATGCAGGAAGCAGACCGCGATCGCCAGAGCGCCGGAGGCCTTGGCTCGCTCGACGGCGGCCCGGACGTCGTCCTCGTCAAGCGGCGTGATCGGCTCGCCGAGGTGGTTCATGCGCTCGGTGACCTCGAAGCGCAGATGGCGCTCCACGAACGGCTTGGGCTTCTTGTAGCGCAGGTTGAAGAGGTCGGGGCGGTTCGAGCGCGCCAGCTCGAGCACGTCGCGGAAGCCGCGCGTCGTGATGAGGGCCGTTGTGGCGCCCTTGCGCTCCGTCAGCGCGTTGATCACGACGGTCGACCCATGGAAGAACGACGTGACATCGTCGTGGGGGCCGATATCGGCCTTGCCGAGCACCTGGTCCACCGCCTGCTCGAATGCTGACGGCGTCGTCGAGGTCTTGGCGGTCCCGACTTCTCCGGTGAGCTCGTCCAAGTACACGAGATCGGTGAAGGTCCCCCCGATGTCGGTCGCCACCCGCAACGATCGCGCTTCGGTCTCGCTTGCCTTCATCGCTTCGGCCCCCGGCTGTCGGTGGCGTGAGGGGCCGAGCCACGGACCATCGGAGCCGAGCGACGCGCCGCTCGGGCTCACCATGTCCCTCGTACCCCCAACGCTTCATGTGCTGGTTCAGGACCTCAGACTGCGAGCGGAATTTCCGCTCCGCATGGCCCGTCACTTCCGTTGTGGGCACCGTATTTGTAGTGACAGAACATGTCAAGGATTCCGCCGTTGGAGCAACCGACGACGCCGTCGAAGAGGTCATCCGCGGGGCCGCATGGGGCAAAGAGCTCAAGCACCATTGTGCGGAATCAGCCGGTGTGGCAGCCAAGCCAGCGCCAGAACGCGCGGGCCGCGGGGCTCAATGCCGGGCGCCGGCGATGAATCGCCCGCAGCTCGCGATGAAGGTCGACGCCGCGCACCGGCAGGCCGACGAGGACACCGGCGCGCTCCTCGGCCTCGATCGTCAACCGCGAGATCAGCGTGAACCCGCCACCGACGAGCGAGCGCTTGAGGCTCTGGAAGCTGGCCGCTTCGAGCGCCGGCGTCAGCTCGACGCCCGCGCCCGCGAGCGCGGCGGTCGCAACGGCGCGTGTCCCCGCGGTCTCCTCGCGAGCCAGATACGACTCCCCCGCGAGATCGCGTGGCGTCACGGCACGCCGGCCGGCCCACCGGTGCTCGGCCATGACCACGACGACGATCTCATCGCGAGCGACCGTGAGCGTCTCGAAGCCCGCCGGAGCGTCCGGTCCTTCGATGAAGCCGATCTCGCTGCGGTTCTCGCGGATCGCGTCAAGTGCGCCGTGCGAGTTGACGACCTCGAGCCGCGGGCGGAGATGGGGACGCTCGCGGCGAAAGTCGGCCAGCCACCCGGGCAGCAGGAACTCGCCGACCGTCTGGCTGGCGCTCAACCGCAGATCCACGCTGCCCTGAGCGCACGACAGCTCCACCAGCTCGGCGACGCTGCCCAGCGCCTCCAGCGCACGCTTCGCCGCCGGATACACCGTGCAGCCCAGCCCGGTCGGCCGCACCCCGAACCGCCCACGCTCGAACAGCACACCCCCGACGCGCCGTTCGAGCATCTGGATCCGCTTGGTCACTGCCGACGGCGTCATCTGCAACGCGTCGGCCGCACCGTGAACGCTCCCGGCCTCGACCGCAGCGACGAACGCCGCCAACTCGCCGCCATCCAACGGATTGGCGACCGACGCCGGGCCCGACATTCCCGCAACGTAGCGGTCCGCACCGGACCCGCTGGGGGCCTTCGGAACTCCTACTGCGCAGCGGCGCCGGCAGCACGCACGCCTAGACGGCGGCCGACGAGGGGGCGCTCACGATCGTCGTGGCGCCATTGAAGCGGTCTCCGGTGAGCCTCGGGCCGATCGCGGGATGGCTGCTGGCGATCTCCGTGCGACCGTTGAAGACGTCCCCGGTGAGCGTCGGCGCGACGACCGCGGCGACGACCGTCGCGGGCGGCGTGGCGGCGCTTGCTCGTGCGGCCGGCGCGGCGATCGCGAGCGCAGCGATGACGGCGGCCGCAACAGCGGCGCGGCTCCCGATCCAAGCGGGGCGCCGGCGGATGAGTCGAGTGGGCATCTGTGCTCCTGAGTTCGAGTTGGTCTTTGGCATGGCTCGATGCTCCCGCCGACCGCCGGGTGTTTCCACGGCTCTTGAGCAGTGATCGATTCCGGGCTGGAATCGACCGGTGCGGGCGCCGAGCCGGCGCCAGGCCCGCCGCGAACGCCCATCGCGCCGAGCCGCTACTGCTGTGTCAGCGGGAAGTCGGCGGCGATCAGCGTGCCGCCGGCGGCGAGGCTCTCGATGTGGAGGTGCCCCCCGAGGGCCGCCAGCCGGTCAGCCAACCCCAGTAGTCCGCTGCCGTCGGGCTGGACGCCTCCGACGCCGTCGTCGCATACCCGCACCCGCAGCGTGCCGTCGTCGACGCGCGCCGCGACCGTGGCACGTCCGGCGTGAGCGTGCTTGGCGACGTTGGTCAGCGCCTCGGCCACCACGAAGTACGCGGTCGCCTCGGTCGCCGCCGGAAGGCGACCCACGGACACGTGATTCTCGACCGGCACCGGCATCCGCGAGGCCAGCGCGTCCACTCCCGCACGCAGCCCGCCGACGGTGAGGACCGCCGGGAGGATGCCGTGCACGAGCTCGCGCAGCTCCGACGTTGCCTGCTCGGCTTGGTCGAGCGCCTCGGTGAGAAGGGCGGGGAGGTCGTCCTCCGGGTTCTGCAAGGCCCGACGCGCCTGCTTGAGGGTGATGATGGTGTGGACGAGGCGCTGCTGCGCTCCATCGTGCAGGTCGCGAACGACGCGGCGTCGCTCTTCGTGGGTCGCCGCGACGATCCGGGCACGGGAGGCGGCGAGGTCTGCCCGCGCCTGGATGTTCGCGATCGCCGTGGCGACCAGCTCGGTGAAGTTCTCCAGCCGCGACTCGGTGTCAGGGGGAAA
>JAODBQ010000591.1 GCA_025464045.1 Ilumatobacteraceae bacterium | reverse complement strand
TGATCAAGCTGCTGATCGGCGACGACGGCTGGATCACCCCGCGCCTCGTCGTGATCCTGCCGGTGCAGGCGGTGGCCGCCTTCGTGCTCAGCCCTGTGCTGATCCCGCTCGGCCGATGGTGCATGGCCGTCAAGCGACCGAAGTGGAAGGCGATCCCGGAATGACGGTCGGGACGGCAATGCCGGAGCGACGGGTGCCGGTCCACTCCCGCGACCAGAATGTCGGCCATGACCGTCGATAAGCGCTCATCGCGGATGGGCGTGCTGGCCGTCGTGGCGGTGCTCCTGCTCGGCATCCTCGGCACCCGGCTGTGGTTCCTGCAGGGCACCCAGCAGCAGGTGTACCAGGCGCGCGTCTCGGCCTCGAAGACCCGCGTGGTCTTCGTCCCGCCCGAGCGCGGCCGGATCTTCGACAGCGACGGTCGCATCGTCGCCGACAACAAGCAGGTCAAGACGATCGCCGTCGACTGGTCGATGCTGCGCAAGAAGAAGGACCGCGACGCGCTGTTCAGCCGCCTCTCCGGCCCGTTGCAGACACCGGTCGTCGAGCTCCAACAGCGCTACAACCCGTGCTACGGGATGCCCGCGATCCCCAGGTGCACCAAGGGCCAGATCTACAGCTCGCTGCTCCCGCTGCCGTTGAAGGAGGACGTGGACGAGGAGACGGTGAACTTCATCCTCGAGCGCAGCGAGGACTTCCCCGGCGTGAGCGTGCAACAGGACTGGAAGCGCGTGTATCCGTACGCGCCGCTGGCCAGCCATGTGATCGGGTACCTGGGTTCGATCACGGCCGGCAACCTCGGGGCGTACCGGGCGAAGGGGTACAACGCGAACGAGCGCGTCGGTCAGTTCGGTGTCGAGCTGAGTGAGGAATCGGTGCTCCACGGCACGTGGGGCAAGAAGGTGTTCGAGATCGACGCGGCCGGCAACATCGTGCGCGAGGACGTGGGACAGGAGCTGCAGCCGGTCGCCGGTCAGGACGTGCAGCTCAGCGTCGACCTCGACGTGCAGCAGTACGCCGAACAGGCGCTTGAGACCGAGCTGCGCAACCAGCAGAACCTGCCGAGCGGCCCGCAGACGCCCGAGTGCCTGTCGTGCGGGCAACAGGCGCACAACCCGATCGACCCGAAGACGAACTTCAAGACGCGGGTCTACGCCAGCTCCGCGCAGTGGGGCACGACGGAGTGGATCCCGTTCAAGGCACCGGCGGGCGCGGTGGTCGTCGAGGATTACACCACCGGGCAGGTCGTCGCGATGGCCAGCTATCCGACGTTCGACAACCGGTGGCAGGGCAGCGGGATCAGCGGCGACAAGTACAAGGAGCTGTTCCCCGAGACGGACGATCCGGACAAGTCGATCCTCGTCAACCGCGCCATCCAGGGCCAGTACAACATGGGCTCGTCGATCAAACCGTTCATCGCCGTGTCGGCGATCAACGCAGGGATCATCACCCCGACGAGTCCGTACCTGGACCAGGGCATCTACACGTTGGAGACGATCGATCCGAAGCGCTGCCAGAACAACGGTGGCACGGTGCGCTGCCAGTTCAAGAACGCGATCTCCAGCGGCACCGGCCTGCCCGCGGTGTACGGGCCGCTGTCGGTGCAGAGCGCCCTGGCGGTCAGCAGCGACGCGTTCTTCTACCGCATCGGGGAGAGGTTCTTCGAGGCCGATCAGACGACGGACCAGTCGTACATGAAGTCATTCGTCGGTCAGTTCGGCTTCGGCGAGAAGACCGGCATCCAGCTGCCGTTCGAGTTCTCCGGACGCGTCCCGGACACGACGATCAAGAAGGCGCTGATCGCCACCGGCAAGTTCGGCACGAACGAGGTCCCGCAGCTCGTCGTCGGTGACGACGTGCAGGTCGCGATCGGGCAGGGCCTCCTCTCGGCCACGCCACTGCAGGCGGCCAACGCGTACTCCACCCTTGCCAACGGCGGGCACCACCTCCAACCGAGCATCATCAAGGCGATCTACGCGCCGCTCACCCCGAACGCCGGTCCGGAGGTGGCCGACCTCGCGAAGGGCAGCGTGGTCCAGTCGTTCGCCACCCCGACCGTGGCCAACGAGGTCACGATCGATCAGCCGACGCGCGACCAGATCGTGCAGGGGCTGCACCGCGTGGTCTACGGCCCCGGCGTGACCTACAAGGGCTTCTACCACGGCACCACTGGCGAGGACCTGTTCATCGGCTACCACGGGATGCAGATCGCCGGCAAGACCGGCACGGCGCAGGGCGCAGGCGGCTACCCGTGGAACGACTCCTCGGCGTTCGGTGCGTTCAGCACGGATGCGTCGCAGCCGTACGCGGTCTACGCGTACCTGGAGAAGTCGGGTTACGGGGCGAAGGCCGCGGGACCTGTCGTGCGCTGCGTGTTCACCGCACTGTCGGATCCGACGAAGATGGACCCGGTGAAGATCAGCGACATGCTCGACACGAGCTCGACGCTGCCCGCCCAGCCCAAGCACCTCGCCGACACGTCGTGCCTCAACGCCGGCAGCAGCACGGACTGACGATGCCGACCGGCCTCCTGCAACGCAAGCCCGACTCGGGGCTCGGCAACATCCGCTCCAGCCCAGGTTCGCCGGGCCGCAACATCGACTGGGTGCTGCTGTTCGCGCAGTCGATCCTGTCCGTCGCCGGGTTGTTCGTCATCTACTCGGCGTCGTCGACGAAGTTCGCCAACCCCTACCTCTACGTGACCCGCCAGGAGATCTTCCTGATCACCGGGTTCGTGACCATGGCCGTCGTGATGTTCGTCGACTACGACGTGTGGAAGCGGCGGGCGACGTTCTTCTACGGCGCGACGATCATGCTGCTCGTCCTCGTGATCCTCCTCGGAACGGTCAACGACGGCGCCCGGCTGAGCTTCGACATCGGCCCGTTGAAGCTCCAGCCGGCCGAGCTGGCCAAGGTGACCACCCTCCTCGTGCTGGCCGCGTACCTCGGCGACGAGGAGCGCAACGACGACGGCCTGCCGTACGCGCGCTTCGTGGGCGGGCTCGTCTACATCGGGGTGCCGGTGGCGTTGATCATCGTCCAACCGGACCTCGGGTCGGCGTCGGTGCTGATCGCGATGGCGATGGGTGTGCTCCTCGTGGCCGGCGCACGGGCCCGGTACATCGCGCTGATCACGATCCTCTCGGCGGTCACCGTGGCCGCGGCGAAGGTCACCGGCTTGATCAACGCGTACCAGTGGAACCGCATCGTGATCTTCGTCAACACGGACAAGTGCAACTCCAGCAAGGCTTCCTCCGCGGTCAGCGACCTCTGCTACCAAGGCACGAACGCGGTCAAGGCGATCGCCACCGGCGGGATCACCGGCAAGGGTTGGATGAAGGGCCCGATCACGCTGTCCAAGGACATCCCGGTGCAGTGGGCGGACTTCCCGTTCTCGGCCGTGGGGGAGCAGTTCGGCCTCGTCGGTTGCGCGCTGCTCGTCGGCGTGTTCGTGATCATGCTGCTGCGGATCTGGCGGATCGCGCACCTGTCGCGGGACATGTTCGGCACGTACGTGTGCGCCGGTGTGTTCACGATGCTGCTGTGGCAGCTGTTCCAGAACGTGGCGATGACGATCGGGGTGATGCCCATCACCGGGCTGCCGCTGCCGTTCATCTCCTACGGCGGATCGAGCCTCGTCGCGTTCTGCGTGATGCTCGGACTGGTCCAGAACGTGCACATGCGCCGCTACCGGTAACCCCCGCGAGCAGGGGTTCGAGGTCCACGTCGGTCACCCGAGGTACACTGCCGGAAGCACTCTCGCACCGGGAACGGGCAGCATGCCCGACGCGTTGCGCATCGCACCGGCGTTGCCGGGGTAGCGCCGTCATCCGAGTTCGCCGCCGGCGGCTCTGGTGTCCGGCCGCCGTCCACCGTGGCGCCACGACCATCGGATTCGACACAATGGACAACGATCAGACCCAACCGCTCGGGCTCAGCCCTTCGAGCGACGATCAGCTCGATTCACCTCCCGCCTCCAGTGCTGCGCACCGCGCGCGCTCCGCGGAGCTCGTCGATGCGCCGGACGTCGACACCTTCGCCGGGTTCGGGGATGGCGACGACGGGCCTGGCGCGGCGGGCGCCGGCGACTCGGACGGCGACGGCGACGGTGTCGACGACGCCGAGCCGGGCGCACCGGCGGGCACGCGCAAGCGTCGCCGCGGTTCACGTGGCGGCCGCAACCGCAAGCGTCCGGGCACAGCCGGCGACGCCGACGCCGACGAGAGCGACGCCGACGAGAGCGAGAGCGATGTCGATGTCGCGACCGACTCGGACGGGGACGGGGACGCCGATGGCGACACAGGCTCGGGCTCCAGCATCGGCGCGCCGGCCGCCGACGTGATTCGTGCGGAGCACGCGAGCGCCCGCGCCGGCACGCCCAGCGCTGCACCCGGGGCGCCACCC
>JAODBQ010000564.1 GCA_025464045.1 Ilumatobacteraceae bacterium | reverse complement strand
GGTGGCGGCGAACCAATGGTGCGCCGCGACTTCTTCGAGCTGGTCGAGTACTCGATCGGCAACGGCATCGGGGTGAAGTTCTCCACCAACGGCGCGTTCATCGATGCCGACAAGGCCCGGCGCCTGGCGTCGATGGACTACCTCGACGTCCAGATCAGCCTCGACGGTCTCGACGCGGCGACGAACGATCCGATCCGCGGCGACGGCTCGTACGCGATGGCCCGTCGGGCGATGGACAACCTCGCCGCCGCGGGCTGGGGCGAGCAGCACGGCCCGTTCAAGATCAGCATCGTCGTCACCCGCCACAACGTCGAGCAGCTCGACGGGTTCAAGGCGCTCGCGGACTCCTACGGTGCACAGCTGCGGGTCACGCGGTTGCGCCCGTCCGGGCGTGGGGCGGACACCTGGCACGACCTCCACCCGACCAACGACCAGCAGCGGCAGATCTACCGCTGGCTGCTCGGCCAGGGCGAGCACGTGCTCACCGGCGACTCGTTCTTCCACCTCAACGCGCTCGGCGAACCACTCCCGGGATTGAACATGTGCGGGGCCGGACGCGTCGTCTGCCTGATCGATCCGATCGGCGACGTCTACGCCTGCCCGTTCGTCATCCACGACCAGTTCAAGGCCGGCTCGGTGCGCGACACAGGCGGCTTCGCGCAGGTGTGGAAGCACAGCGAGCTGTTCCGGTCGCTGCGCGAGCCGCAGTCGGCCGGCGCCTGCGCGTCGTGCGGTTCGTACGACGCCTGCCAAGGCGGGTGCATGGCCGCCAAGTTCTTCACCGGCCTGCCCCTCGACGGACCGGACCCGGAGTGCGTCAGCGGGGAGGGCGCCCTCGCGCTCGCTGCGATCGACGCCTCGGCCACGCCGCGCCCGGGGATGGACCACACCCGACCGACGGCGCCCGCCGCCAGCCCGGTGCTGTTCACCCGCAAGCCCGTCGGCGTCTGACCGACGGCTCGCCACGGGCCGACGCCGTCGAGCGCCGGCCGGACACGATCGACGTCGGACGCGGCGGACACGATGGGCTGAGACCAGGCTGGCAGAATGGGCGGCCCATGCGACTGCTCGAGCCACTCGCCATCGGCGCGACCACTGCCCCGAACCGGGTGATGTTCGGACCGCACGTCACCAACCTCGGCGACGACGATCGACAGTTCACGCCACGTCACGTCGCGTACTACGAGCGCCGGGCGCGGGGCGGCTGCGGCGTGATCGTGGCGGAGGGCGCCAGCGTGCACACCTCCGACTGGCCGTACGAGCGGGCGCCGCTCGCGTCGCGCGCCGCCGACGGCTGGTCGGCGATCGCCACTGCCTGCCACGCCCACGGCGCGCTGGTGGTCGCGTCGCTCGACCACGCCGGCGGCCAGGGCTCCAGCGCCTACCACCAGCTCCCGCTGTGGGCACCGTCACGGGTGCCCGAGGTGAACAGCCGCGAGGTGCCCAAGTGGATGGAGGCGGGCGACATCGCGGCCGTGGTCGCCGGCTTCACGGCAGCCGCCACCGCCGCAGTGCGCGCCGGGTGCGACGGGGTCGAGATCAACGCCGGCCAGCACAGCCTCGTGCGCCAGTTCCTCAGCGGGCTGACGAACCAGCGCGACGACGAGTGGGGCCAGGACCGGTTGCTGTTCGCCCGTCAGGTCATCGAAGCGGTCCGCGTTGCCGCGGGGACGGCCGTCGTCGGGCTGCGCCTGTCGGGCGACGAGCTCGCGCCGTGGGCCGGGATCACCCCGGATCAGGCGCCGGGCATGGCCGCCGGACTGGCGGAGCTCGGGCTCGACTACCTCGTCGTCGTGCGCGGCGCGATCTTCTCGGCGGAGAAGACCCGACCGGACTTCCACGAGCCGACCGGCTTCAACATCGAGCTCTGCCGTGCCGTGCGCGCGGCGGTGCCGGCGATCCCCGTGTTCCTGCAGGGTTCCGTCGTCGATCCGGGCCAGGCGGAGTGGGCGATCGACGACGGCGTCGCCGAGGGCGTGGAGATGACCCGGGCCCAGATCGCCGACCCGGACCTCGTCGTCAAGCTGCGCGCCGGCGACGGTGACCACATCCGGCCATGCATCCGCTGCAACCAGACGTGCCAGGTGCGCGACGCGCGCAACCCGATCGTCACCTGCGTCGGCGAACCGTCGAGCGGTCGCGAGACCGAGGACCCGGACTGGTACTCGCCCACGACGCGGCCGCGCGACGTCGTCGTGCTCGGTGGAGGCCCGGCTGGGCTCGAGGTCGCCAGGGTGGCGGCACGGCGCGGGCATCGCGTGCGCATCGTCGAGGCGGCCGAGCAGCTCGGTGGGATCGCCGCCGTCGCCGGCCCCGGAGCGCCCCTCGTCGACTGGCTGATCCGCGAGTGCGCCGACGTGCCGACGTCGCTCGGCGTCGCCGGCGGGTGGGAGCACGGGGACGAGGTCCGCCACGGGGTCGGTCAGGAGACCGGCGCTGGGGCCGAGGCCGCTGCGGGCGCCCGTGGCGCGTTCGAGCAGGTCGTCGTGCAGTGCACGGGTGGCCGACCCGGTCTGGGCATGTACGAGATCGAGGCGGACGCCGTCGTGCTCGATGTGGCTGACGTCCGTCGAGGCGTCGTCGGGCTGCCCGACGGACCGATCGCCCTGTTCGATCCGATCGGCGGGCCGATCGCGGTGGCGCTCGCCGAGGAGCTCGGCTCGCGCGCCGTGCTGATCACCCAGGATCAGATCGCCGGCAACGAGCTGTCGCGCACGGGCGACCTCGCCCCGGCCAACGTCCGCCTGGCCCAACGCGGGGTCCGTGTCGAACGACGGGCGCTGCTGCGCGTCGCCCGTGCCGGTGAGGTCGAGGTCGAGGACCGCTTCTCCGGTGTGCGCCGCACGATCCCGTGCGCCGCGCTGGTCGACTGCGGGTTCCGCCTGCCCACCGACGAGATCGCGGTCGCCGCGTTGCGTGCCGGCGACTGCATCGCTCCGCGCACCATCCACGAGGCGATCCTCGAAGGGCGCCGCGCCGCGCTCGCCATCGACCACGTCCCGTCCGGCCGTCCCGGGGCGGCGCTCCCCGCACCCGCCTGACGCGCACGTCCGTGCGACCGGAACTGCTGGCACGCGGGCGCGTCGGCCCCAGACG
>JAODBQ010000132.1 GCA_025464045.1 Ilumatobacteraceae bacterium | reverse complement strand
GGTCGTCGACGAACCCCTTCGGCAGGAAGAACTCGAACTCCGTCTGCAGTCCGCCGCTCACCGGTCACTCACCAGCGTTCGCCTCGCTCACTTCTTGCGCTCGAGGTGCTCGATGGCGATCGTGATCTCCTCGATCATCACCGAGTCGCTGCTGGCATCGAGGTCCGATGCGCTCCACTTGCTCGGCCAGCCACGCTCGAAGTTCCAGCGGTCGACCTCGGCGCCGGCCATGTCGTAGACCACGACCGAGCCGTCCTTGCGCTCGACCTTGCCGTCCAGCACCGTCTTGTACCAATCGAGCAAGGATGCGTTGGCGGACAGGCCACGCTTCAGCGTGACATCGCCGTACTTGGTCTGGCCGGGGCGCTTGCGGATGACGACCTTGCCGGTGGCCATCGTGTCCTTGAACTCGACGACCTCCGTCTCCCAGCTCAGGCCGCTCACCGCCTGGAACCTGGCGAGCTCCACGCCCTTCAGCTCCAGCGCGAACTGTGATCCGAGGAATTCTGGGTCATGTTCATCAGGCATCGTTCAACTCCTCTCTGCGTATGTGCTCACCGCCTCAGGCGGCGGCGTCCTTGAACTGGGAAATGCGGAAGATCACGAACTCGGCGGGTTTCACCGGGGCGATGCCGACCTCGACGACGAGCTTGCCCTCGTCGATCGAGTCGGGTGGGTTGGTCTCCGAGTCGCACTTGACGAAGAACGCTTGCTCGGGTGTCGCGCCGAACAGCGCGCCGTCACGCCACAGCCCGCGCAGGAAGGCGTTGAGCGTCCGCTTGACGCCCTCCCACAGCTTGATGTCGTTGGGCTCGAAGACGGCGTACTGGGTGCCCTGCATGATGGTCGTCTCGACCATGTTGAACAGCCGGCGGACGTTGATGTAGCGCCAGTCGGTGTTGCTCGACAAGGTGCGCGCACCCCAGACCCGGATGCCACGCGTGCCGAACGGCCGGATGCAGTTGATCCCGATCGGGTTGAGCAGCCCCTGCTCGGTCATCGTGATCGAGCGCTCGACGTCGAGCACGCCGCGCAGCGTGTCGTTGGCCGGCGCCTTCCAGACGCCGCGAGTCTCGTCGGTGCGTGCCCACAGGCCGGCGATGTGGCCCGACGGCGGGACGAGGATCTCGTCGTCACCGTTGGTCGGCAGCGGGTTGGCGATCTTCACCCACGGGTAGTACATCGCGGCGAACGCCGAGTCGTACATCGCGGTGTCGCTGCGCCACTCCTTGATCTCCTGCACGGTCATCCCGGGGGGCGCGTCGAGGACGGCCATCCGGTTCGCCTGCTGCTCGCAGTGGCTGATCAGCGCGCTCTGGACGCTCTTCCACATCCCGAGGTCGATCGTGCCGTCGGCCCGGCGAGCGGCGGTGACGAGGTCGGGGACCATCACCATCGTCACGTCTTCGGCGATGACGAGACCGTTGATGCCACGGCGGCCCGTCTCCGAGCCGGCGAACGCGGGTGCCTTGACCTCGATCGGGTTCGGCGGCGGCGCCTTGACGGGGTACAACCCTGGCTTCGGCATCGCCAGGGCGAGGTCCTCGAGGTCGGCCGGCAGGTCGGCGACCGCAACGGTGACGTAGCTCGAGTCCTTCGTGGACGTCGCCGCGTTGTTGTCGGCCTTCGGGGTGACGGTGAGGCCCTCGTAGCTCTCGACCACCGCGCCGTCCTTCAAGACGGTGAGGTCGAAGGTCGGTGCGGCATCGTCGCCGTCGGCGTCCTTGTTGACGGTGACGCTGACGCTCAGCCCTTCGGCCGCGCCCTTCGACGCGACGTCGAGGACGTTGCCGATCGCGCGGTCGGCTGCGGGCAGGGCGAGCTGACCGGGCTCCTCGGACGGCGTGGTGTGCGGCACGCGCACGATGTAGCAGACCGCTCCACCGTTGTTGAACCATCCGTAGACGGAGTGCGGCAGCATCGCACCTTGGGCGAAGCCCCCGTAGAGCGCTTCGTACTGCGCCCAACTGGTGACCAGGCGCGGCTTGAGGCCGTCCGGATCGCTGGGGTCATCCTTGGGCGCCCTGTCGGTGAAACCGACGAACGCGGCGATGGCCGTCGCACCTGCGCTCAAAGACGCTGAGCTGGACGGCACCTCCTCCACGTAGACGCCCGGGCTGAGATAGCTCGGCATGTTCGTACCCTTCCCGTTCTCCGACAGGCAGCCCTGTCGTCACTCGCTGCACACACGAAGGCGACCTACGTGGCATTCCCACCGACCGTGGCACCGATGTCTGACACGGTGGTCGCCGACCGTGATCTTAAACACACTCAGCACCCAGCGCGGCACGCAGCGTGCACGATTTCGTCTGGGGCCCGTGCCGCGGTCACGGCACGTTCACGGTGAACTCACCGGGGGTGATGATCGAGATCGTTCCGCCGTACGCGCACTGGCACTTGGAGGCGTTGTTCAAGGCCGGTTTGTTGCTGATCATCACCGTCGGCGAACCGGGGAACCACGGTGCCGGGAGCACCGGCAGGCACGGCATCGGGACGAGCACGCCGAGCGCCGCAGCGGTCGCCGCGGCCACCGTCGGGTTGGCCAGCGACGTGCACATCCCGAACGAGGGGACGTTCAGCATCGGGACGTTGTCCATGATCGTCGCGGCCGGCATGTTGGCCGCCATCGTGAAGTTCGTCGGCAGCACCGACAGCGGCGCGGGCGCTACGCCGAACGGGCACTGCAGCAGTGCGCCCTGGGTCACCAGCAGCCCCATCGGCCCCTCCTCCTCACGTCGATCCCATCATGATCCGGGCTCATCCCGACGTACCGGTCGAACCGGGGTCGCCGAGCGCGACCGTCGTCGGCACGGCCGAGACGGGCGGCGGCGAGCCCGGCTTGACCGCGCCGGAGCGCGCCTGCTCCACCACCGAGCCGGTGACGGAGCCCTGGGCCGGGAACACGAACACGCAGACGATCGAGCGATCGTTGTCCTTGTTCCAGCCGTCGAACGACGGCAGCAGGTAGCTGACGAAGTAACCGTCGTCGGGGGACAGGCCGAGGCCGGGCCCCTGCATCGCTCCGATGCACGAACCGCTCGCCTCGGTGGCCAGTGCCTCGGCGCCGGGGTAGGTGCTCGACGTGCTCGCCACGGTGGCGAACACCTCCTGGGTGTGCGGCTGCGAGCACGGCACGACCCTGATGTCACCGATCTCACCGGTGAGGTCGGGAGGCGGATCGAGGCAGTCGGCGGGCTTCAGCTGGAACACCGAGATCGACGTCGGACGATTGACCTGACCCGACGCGGCGCGCGCCGGTCCGCTCGAGCCGCCGCTGCAGCCGACCAGCGCGACCAGCGCGACACCGAGCACGGCAACGACACGACCGGCCGACGAGCGCGTCACGGGACCGTGGTGGTCGTGCTGGTGGACGTCGTCGTGGGCTCGGTCGTCGTCGTGGGCTCGGTCGTCGTCGTGGTCGTGGTGCTGGTGGTGGTCGTCGGTGGCTCGGTCGTGGTGGTCGTGGTCGTCGTCGTGGTGGTCGTCGTGGTGGTGGTCGTCGTCGTGCTGGTGGTGGTGGTCGGTGGGAGGCGGGTGAGCGTGGCCGCGCTCGTCGGCCCGACCAACCTCGCCGGCGCGCCAGGCGCCGTGAACGAGAACGACGCGCGGTAGCGGGTGCCGTCGGCCGCCGGGGGGCGCACGGTGAGGACGCTCGTGGCGAGCCCACCCGGGCTCGTCGTGCTCACCCCGGTGACGACGTCGGTCCAGACGTTGCCGTCCGGCGACTCCTCCCACGTCGCCGTCGCGGTGGACGTCGCCGGTCCCGTGGCCACCGCGGTGATCGTGCCGCTCTCGCCGTGGTCGAGCGTGAGGTCGCCAGGCTGGGTGGTGATCACCGGCACCGCGTAGACGGTCAGCAGCGCACCGATGCTCTGCGCCGTGGACGCCCTCGCGCCGTTCGTGCCGCCGTTGGTCACCTGCACGCGGAACTGCTTGCCGTCGTCGCTCGTCGCCACGCCGCTCGCCGTGTGCGTCGCGGTGACCACCGTCGCGGGGCCGGGGCCGGGCAGCGCCGACGACGATCCGACGTCGTTCCACGTGCCGCCGTCGTCGGCGCTCACCTGCCACTGCGCGGTGATCGGCTTGCTGCCCGTCGCCGTGGCGGTGAACGACGCATCGTCACCCGCCCAGACCGCCACCGCTGCCGGTGCGGTCGGCACTGGCACGAGCGGCACGCCGGCGACGACCACCTCGAACGTGCCGGTGCCCGGCGGCACCGGGACGTCGACGATCAGCTGGCCGTGCGCCGCGTCCGGATCGACGACGACGTCGTAGTGCGGAGCCGCACCGAACGCGGGCGTCATCGGGGCCGTCGTGCACTGGCCGTTCGCGTCCGTGGTGCACGTCAGCGCGGTGCCGGTGTTCGGCGGCTGGGGCCGGAAGCTCACCGTCGCCGCCGGCACCCGGTCTCCGGCGTCGTCGCTGACGGTCACGTGCACGACCCGGTCGAGCGTGCTCAGGTCGAGCTCGACGCATCGTCGGTTCGCGGGAGCGCTGGGACAGGTGTTGGGCAGGGTCAGCAGGTTGATCGCCACGCTGGCGTCCGCATAGCCGGGTGCTGTCGCGGCGAGCGTGAGGTTGGCGAGCAGCGGCACGCTGGCGAGCTCCCCGACGCCTGCGCCGGCGGGGACGTTGAGCGGGCTGAACGTGACGACGGCGGTGCGCCCGCCACTGGTCGTGCCGCCGTCGGTGAGGGTCAGGCTCGCCGCGCTGTTCAGGTCGTGCGTGGTGCACGGCGCAGTGCAGCCCGCCTGCTGCCCCTTGAGGGTCACCGCGAGCGTCACCAGGTTGGCGTACAACGTGTGGTTGAGGGTGACCGTGGTCCCGCCGGTGGTCGGACCGACGTAGCGGTAGAGCACCGGCACGTTCTGGGTGCCGAGGTCGGGCGAGGTGCTCGGGTCGAAGGCGACGGTCCACGTCATCGACGCCGGCACGCGGAAGACGTAGAAGCCGTTGAGGTCCGTCGTCGTGCGTCCGGTGTAGGTGGTGCTGGACACCACCGCGGTGAACGTCACGCTGACCCCGCGGATGCCGGTCGCGCCGCTCGTCGACTGCACCTGCCCCTGGATCGTCAGCGCCAGCTGGTTCATCGTGAAGTCGTGGCCGGTGACACCTGCGGCCGTCACCACGACGGTCGTCGGATCGGTGTACGGGGCGTACCCGGGCGCCGTCGCGGTGAGCTGGTAGGTGCCCGGCGTCAGCGCGACGGAGTAGGCACCGACGTCCGCCGGGTTGTTGACGGCGGTGAACGCGTTGAGCGGCTCCGGCGGCACCGGCGTGTCGATGCGGGTGAACGTGATCGTCGCGCCGCCGAACGGTGCGACAGGGATGCTCGGGATGTCGCCGCCGGGCTGCGACGAGACCCGGCCGCTGACGGCGACGAGCACCTGCAACGGCAGCGACGTCTCCGGTGGCGGGGTCCCGAGCGAGACCACGACGAAGCCCGTGGTGTCACCGTGCGGGCTCGGCGTCGCCGGCGTGCCGACGGTGGCAGCGGCGCCGCCCGACGTCGTCAGGTCCCACGTGCCCGGCTGGAGCTGGAGGACCAGCCGGCCGTCGGTGCCGCTCGTGGCGAACGTGGTCGTGCTCGCGCCGCGCAACGTCGCGGTGACGCCCACGCCGGCCAGGGGCGGCGTCCCTGTCTCCCTGCCGACGACCCGGACGGTCGTCGCTTGCGGGGCCGCGGCGAGCTCCACCGGTGCGAGCACCGCGGCCGGCGCGACGCGGATCGTCTCGGCGCGCGGGCCGAAGTCGGCGTAGCCGGTGGCGGAGATGGTGAGGGCGTACGCCGTGCCGGCACCGAAGACGACGGGCAGGTTGGCACCGAAGTCGTAGTTGCCGTTCGCGTCGGTGAAGACCTGCACGACGCCGAGGGTCGAGGTCAGCGTGACCGTCGCGTGGTTGATGTTCACCGGCGTCGAACCGGCGTTGGCCCTGCCCGTCACCGTGCCGGACGCCGCGCCGAACGGGCCGGCGAGCCGGATCGGGGTGGCGGTGACGCCACCGGTGCCGACGGCCACGACGACCGAGCCGGGGCCGTCGTGGTGCACGGCCACCGGGAACGCCGCGGTGCTCGCCGCGGCGGCGTTGGTGGTCGTCAAGGTCCACGTGCCCGGCCGCAGCGACAGCGTCACGGTGCCGGCACCCGCTCCGCTCGTCGCGGTGACCGCGGTCGCCGGCGTGTTGCCGGTGAGCGTCGCGGTGACCGTGACGTTGCCGAGCGGGACATCGGCACCGCCGACCGTGGTCGCCGACAGCACCGCGACGGTGACCGCCCGGGCGGAGGCCTGCATCTCGTAACCGGCCAGGTTCCCGGCACCGGTGACCACCGTGATCGGCAGCGGACCGAGGTCGTCGTAGCCGACGTCGGTGAACTTGAGCTGGTACGCGACGCCGGTGTTCGACGCGACCAGGCCGACGAACGTGTACTCGCCGTTGAGGCCCGTGGTCGTGGCGCGCACGACCGTCGTCCCGTCGGCGCTGAGCAGCTGGACGGTCGCGCCGGCGAGCACCACCGGGTTGGCGCCGGGGTTGTCCCGGCCCTTCAGTGCGCCGGAGATGGTCGCGCGTGGCCCGTCGATCGACTGGCTGAAGTCGATGTCGGCACCGGGCGTGACGAGCTGCGCCGGGAAGGTCACCGTCTGGCGACCATCGTTCTTGCTGACGACGATCACGAGCGAACGCGGCACGTCCCAGACGTCGATCGAGAACTGGCCGGCGCCGTCAGTGGTGGCGAACAGCGGTCCGGTGATGCTGGTGGCGGGCACGTCGGGGAGCGACACGATGGCACCGGCGAGAGGCTGACCGTTGTCGTTGTCCTTGATGATGCCGTGGATCCTCGCCTTGTCCAGGCGCACCTCGACCGGGTCGAGCACGCGGTCGGCCGCGGGCGCGACGACGACGGTGGCTGCGTCGGGCAGGCGCGCGTGCCCGGCGATCAGGTTCGGATCGGGGGCGAGGACCGTGAACGTGAGCGTGTAGGTGCCGGGGACGACGCTGGCGAAGGCGTAGGCGCCGTTGGACCCGACGGGCGCGAGGAGCGTCACCGCCGGGCTGCTGCCGGGCACGGTGAGCTGCGCCTGCAGCGAGCTGAGCACTGCCGACGTGTTCGTCACCGGGAGGACGAACGTCACGCCGTTGACCGGCGCCGTGCAGCACTGGGCCACGACCGAGCCGTTGACGCTGCGCGGCTGCGGTCCGAGCTGCAGGCGCGCGCTGAGCAAGGTCTGGCCGCCGTTCGTCGGGTCGGTGACGAACGTGACCCCCTCCAGCGTCGCCGTCCCGACGATCGACGGGTCGAGCGACACCGAGCCGCTCGCCGGCGCGAAGCCCGCTGCCGTGACGGTGACGCTGACCACGCCGGACTTGAACGTCGTGCTCCCCGAATCGAAGGCGCCGCTGGAGATGGTGCCGCTCGCCGATCCGGGCACAGCGGCGAGCGGCGACGTCGTGTAGTCGACGATGCCGGAGATCGTCACCGTGGCGTTGGCGACGGGCGTGGGAGTGCTCGTGCCGGCGGGGATCCAGTAGGGGGTGATCGCGACGCGCGTCGGCTTGGGCAGCATCACCACGTCGACCTGACGCTCCTCGTTGAGCGCCGGGGCGGTGACCACGCGGTACTGGTCGACGAAGCCGTCCTTGTGGAACCTGACGACGTAGCTGCTGACCGTGACGCTGGTCACCGGATCGAAGCCGGGCGGGGTCAGCCGGTCGATCCGGAACGTGCCACCGGTGCCGTAGGAGGGCCGGCCGTGCGGCTGCTGGAACAGCGGATCGGTCGGCGGGATCACACAGTCGTTGGACGTCGAGGACACCGGCTGGCAGTAGGCGGCGGTGACCTCGACGCCATCGACGGTGACGAAGTCCGTGCCGGTGGCCGGGTTCGGGGTGCGCGCCGCACCGACGATCGCGCCGAAGCGGACGAGGGCGAGGTCCAGGTTCGCCTGCTGACCGACGGTGGTCGAGACGTTGAACGAGCGCAGCGTGTGGTCCAGCGCGGTGGCGCTCGACGTATCGGCGACGAGGTTCTCCGGCGCGTAGACGACGTACCGACCGGTGCGCATCAGCCGCGTGAAGTCGTAGCGGCCGAGGTTGTCCGAACGCGCGCACAGGCCCCGGCGCACGTCGGGCGCGGTGCCGGCCGCGGCGACGTTGCGTGCGCACAGGCGTACCTCACCGACTGCTGGATCGGCGCCGAGGTACGCCGCGTCGGGGTCCGCGGGCGTCCCCCGCGGCACGACCAGCAGCGTCGACAGGTTCGGGTCGGCCGGGTCGGGGGCGATGAACACCACCGCGCCCGGCACCGGCTGCGACTGGAACCCGCTCACCTGACCGCCGACGGACGCCAGCGGCACGAGCGCGACGGTGCCGGCGTTGACCTGCGCGCCGAGCGGGATCTGCACCTGCACGACGCCGGCGTCGTGCTCGTCCGCGGTGACGCGGATGTTGTACGTGCCGGGGAGCAGCCCTTCGATCAGCACGGGCGTGGCGCCGGCGCCGACGCTCGTGACGGCCTGCGCCGCAGGCTGCTGACCGAGCACCTGCACGGTGATCCCCGTCAGGGCCAGGTTGGCGACCGACGCGACGAACAGGCGCACCGAACCGGTCGCGTTCGCGCTCGTCGGCAGCATCGTCAGATCGGTGGCCGGCAGGTCGATGTTGTCGCCCGCGGCGACCGTGGTGGTGAACAGCACGGTCGAGTAGCCGGCCCGCTCGAAGCTCATCGAGTACGTGCCGGACGGGACGCCCGACAGCAGGAACGAGCCGTCGCCTGATGACGACGTCGTGCGGTAGGACTTGTCGCCGTTGGTCGCCATCACGCCGACGCCGCCGCACGGCTCGAGCACGATCGTGGGGTCGGTCGACTTCTTCGGGAACACGCATCCGGAGGTGGTGCCGTCGGCGTTGGCGACGTTGACGACCTGCTGTCGCACGATCCCGCTGATCGTCGCGGTCGAGCGGGCGAGGTCGGTGATCAGCCCGAGGTCGACATCGCCGCGGTCGACCACCACCTGGCGGTCGGAGGTCTGCCAGCCGTCGCCGGCGATCTCCAGCGTGTACACGCCCATCGGCACGCCGGGCACCTCGAAGAACCCGACCGGGTCGTCGGTACGGGTCGTGGTCGAGAACGACTCGGTCGAGTTCGTGAGCGTGACCGAGAGCGCGCCGACCTCCGTCTGGCCCGAGCGCACGAGTGCGTGCACGGTGCCCACGCCTTGGACCAGCTGGGCATCGAGCGCCGTCGACGAGCCACCACCGTCGAGCGTGACGATCAGGCTCGCCGACGCGTAGGAGTCCTTGGTGATCCGCACCACGTAGGTTGCCGGGGTGGCCACTCCGTCGAGGCGCCATGCGCCGGTGCCGTCGGCGCTCGTCGTCGAGTAGTGCAGGTCGCCGCTCTCCGCGCCGACGGTCGTGCCGCCCGAGGTGACCGTGATCGTCGCCCCACCGAGCGGCGCGCCCGACCCGTCGACCACCTTGCCGGCGAGCGCGCCGGCAGCCGGCGTGAGCTTGATCGCCAGGTCGAGGTTCGGTTTCGAGCCGTCGATGCTGACGACCTGGCTGGTGACGTCGAACCCGTCGCGGAACACCGTCAGCCGGAACAGCCCCGGCGTGTCGACGATGTCGTCGAACCGGAACCGCCCGGTCTCGTCGGTCGACGTCCGCTGCGTGGGCGACAGCGGCGCGGTCTGGTGGCGCACGGACGAGAACGCGGCGAGCTTCGTCGCCTGCCCGGCGTCAGCCGGCGCCTTGCCGAGCGAGATCACCTCGAGGATGGCCTGCGTGCCCACCTTGTCCGCCGGTCCGTCGACGGCGCCGAGCAGCGACACCGGCACCTTCGCGCCCGCCGGCGTGTTCGCGGCAGCGGCGCCACCCGCACCCCCGGCACCACCCGCGCCGCC
>JAODBQ010000498.1 GCA_025464045.1 Ilumatobacteraceae bacterium | reverse complement strand
GCCCAGCCCTCGGAGATTAACCCGTGGTGCCACGTTCCGTCGGCCAGCTCGACGGTGCCGATGCCGAGCGGCGCCGGCACGCCGTCGACGAACGAACCGAACTCGGTCGGGCCGATCGACCACACCTCCACCTCGATCGCGGCACCACCCTCGGCGACGCGCTGCAGGCCCGGCTTGCGCGGCACGGTGCCCGCGAGCTCGTACAGCCGGTAGGTCGGCGCCGTGGTGGTGCGCTCGCGCATCCACGCGCCGCGGCTCGTCAGCTGACCGTTGAGGGGGAGACCGTCCAGATGGGCACCGACGACGACGATCGTCATCGACGGTGCCGGTGGCGCGAGCTCACCGCGCAGGTAGCTGTCGCCGAGGCGGAGGAGCTCGTCGTCGTGCCATGCCGCGGCGACGAGCTGCAGCCCGCCCGGCACACCGGGCTCCATCGGCACGACGACGCACGCCGCGTCGGCGAGGTTGACGAACGTGGTCAGCTGGCCGACCGTGCGGTTGACGCCGATCGGGTCGTCGCGCACCTGAGCGAGGGTCGGCAGGTTGGGGGTGGTCGGCAGCGCGAGCACGTCGATCGTCGTCCACATCTCCGCGCACGCGGCGCGCAGCTCGGCCAGCCGGTACTCGGCGCGGTACGCCTCCACGGCCGTCGCGCGAGAGCTCTCGGTGATGATCGCCGCCACGGTCGGGTCGAGGCCGTCGATGCCGCTGGCGATCGCATCGCCGACGGCAGCCGCGCGCTCACCGACCATCGCGCTGCCGTAGAGCATCGCGCCCAGCTCCAATGCCGCAGCGACGTCCACCCCGACGACCGTCGCCCCGAGCCCGATCATCCGCTTGACGCTCGCATCGAACCAGTCGCGCATCGACACGTCGAGCGCGACGTCGTCCGGCCAGGGATCCGGCACGCCGATCACCGGTGGCCAACGCATCGGTCGTGTGGGCCACGGCGCGCGCGAGTACGGATCGGCACGATCGGGGCCCGCGATCACGTCGGCGACGTCCCGTGCGTCCGCCGTCGAGCGGGAGAACACGGCCGGGCAGTCGAGTCGGCGGACGGCGGGCACGATCCCGGCCATGCTCACCCGCCCGAGCGTCGGCTTGAGCGCGATGAGCCCGTTCAGCGCGGCGGGCACGCGACCGGAGCCAGCCGTGTCCGACCCGATCGCGAAGGGCACGGCCCCCAGCGCAACGGCGACCGCTGACCCGGAGCTCGAGCCACCGGGCACGAGCTCGGCGCGCAGCGCGTTCCGGGGGGTGCCGTATGGCGAGCGGGTGCCGACGAGCCCGGTGGCGAACTGGTCGAGGTTCGTCTTACCGACGACGATCGCGCCCGCGGCGCGCAGGCGTTCGACCAGCGTCGCGTCTGCATCGGCGACGTAGGCGTAGCCGGGGCAACCCGCGGTGGTCGGCTCGCCGGCCACGTCGATGTTGTCCTTGACAACGAACGGCACGCCGTACAGCGCGAGAGAAGCCGGATCGACGCCGGTCAGCGCCGCGGCGTCGGCTCGCGCTCGCGCCTCCAGCGGCGGGCCGATCAGCACGGCCGCGGGGAGCGCCCGCACCAGCGCGAGCGCGGCGTCGACGACCTCGCCCACCGACGCGCCATCGCGGTACGCGTCGCGGAACTGGTCGATGCCCCAGTGGTGGATGTCGATGCTCATCGCGAGAACTCCCCGTCTCGTTCCCATCGTCGGCGCTCGGCCTCGAACGCCGCCTGTTGTGTGGAGCGGAACCGACTGATGTCGTCGGCGTTGTCCGCGAGGAAGCGTTGATGGTCGCGCAACCGGAACTCGCTCTCCTCGATCTTGATGTCCAGCTCGCCGCGCTCCTGGGCGACGCGCATCTCCAGCAGCTCGTCTGCCTCCACCTCGAACCATCGCAGCTGGTCGAACGGGCGTAGCAGCCACGGCTGTTCGAAGTGCGGCCCGCGGCTGGCGCGGTTCCACACCTGCACCGTGCGACCGACGAACTGGTAGCCGCCCGGACCCTCCATGCCGTAGATGCACAAGTACGCGCCGCCGATGCCGACCGAGTTCTCGGCGGTCCACGTGCGCGCCGGGTTGTACTTGGTGGTCACGAGGCGATGCCGGGGATCGAGCGGCGTGGCCACGGGCGCGCCGAGGTAGACGTCGCCGAGCCCGAGCACGAGGTAGGACGCGTCGAACACGATCCGACGCACGTCGTCGACGGAGTCCAGCCCGTTGATCCGGCGGATGAACTCGATGTTCCACGGGCACCATGGTGCATCCGCGCGCACCCCGTGCATGTACCGCTGGATCGCTTCCCGGGTGGCCGGGTCGTCCCACGAGAGCGGGAGGTGCACGACCCGCGACGTGAACGGCTGTTCGGCGACGTCGGGCATCTCCGCCTCGGCGAGGCGCAGCGCGGCGATCGCCCGCTCCACCGTCAACCGCTCGCCGTCGACCTGGAGGAGCAGCGAGCGGACGCCCGGCGTCGCGTCGACCAGTCCGTCGGTGAGGTTCGCCGCCACCCACGTGTCGAGCGAGTGCACCCGCAACCGCAGTTCGAGGTCGAGGGTCATCGGGCCGTACTCCACCAGCAGGAACCGGTCCCCTGCGCGGCGGTAGGTGATCTCGGTCGCGCCGTCTCCGGCGGGCGTGCGCGCCAGCACCGCGTCGTCGACCGTGCCGAGGCCGCGGGGCGCGAGGTTCCAGACGGGGCGGGCCAACGGCTCGACCGGATCGGTGGCGCGGGCGAGCCAGTCGGCACGGCGCCGGTCGGCGTCGGTGGCCTCCGCCGGCGACCACGGCACCAGCCGCACCGTGTCGCCGGGACGCAGCTGCCCGAGCTTCCACCGCTCCGCGGCGATGACCACGGCCGGGCAGACGAACCCGCCGAGGCTGGGTCCGTCCGGGCCGAGGATCACGGGCATGTCGCCGGTGAGGTCGATCGCGCCGATCGCGTAGCCGGTGTCGTGGATGTTCGACGGGTGCAGCCCGGCGTCGCCACCGTCGAGACGCGCCCACCCCGGCCGTGGTCCGATCAGGCGCACGCCGGTGCGCGCCGAGTTGAAGTGCACGGTCCAGTCGGCGCGCAGCAGCGCGTCGATGCCCGCCGGGGTCAGGAACTCGGGGGTGCTGTGCGGGCCGATCATCACCCCGACCCGCCACGCAGTCTGCAGCTCCGGGGCCATCCCCGGCGGCAGCTCGGCCGGGGCGGTGAGCACGTCGTCGCCGATAGCGAGCACGTCGCCGGCGATCAGCGGTCGGCCCTCGTGACCGCCGAAGCGCCCGAGGGTGAACGTCGAGCGGCTGCCGAGGAACGGCTCGGTCAGCAGTCCGCCGCGCACTGCCAACGCCGCCCGCAGCCCCGGTCCGGCGGTCGTCCCGATCGTCACCGTCGCTCCGGCCGGCACCTGCACGGGAGTCCACGGCGGTCGCTGCTCGCCGTCGATCGACAGTGGCATCGGCGCGCCGCCGAGGGCGATCACGGCAGGCGCGGCGAAGCGCAACGTCGGCCCGGCGCCGGTGAGCTCCAGTGCCGCGGCCCCGGCGTGGTTGCCGACGACGCGGTTGGCGAGCCGGTGACCGAGGTCGTCCATCGGGCCGTTCGGCGGGACGCCGACGCGCCAGTACCCGACCCGCCCGGGAACGTCCTGGACGGTCGTGAACGGGCCGCCGTCGACGACCTCGAGGCGCGCTCCGGTCACGACTGCACGCCGACGACGCCGATCATCCCGTCGCGTCCAGGACCACGACGCGCACCGGCGTCGGATCGAACCCGTTGCACGGGTTGTTGATCTGCGGACAGTTGGAGATTAGGACCAGGACGTCCATCGCCGCGCGCACGTCGACCGACACACCTGGATCCGAGATCCCGTCGACGATCCCGAGCGTGCCGTCGGCGTCGACGGGCACGTTCATGAACCAGTTGATGTTCGGCACGAGGTCGCGCTTGGTGAGACCTCGGCGCATCCCCTCGTCGAGGAAGTTGTCGACGCACGCGTGCTGGTGGCCGGTGTGGTGGCCATAGCGCAGCGTGTTCGACTCCCGGCTGCACGCGCCGCCGATCGTGTCGTGGTACGCGCACGTCGTCGCGGTGATCGTCATCATCGCCGCGCCTTCATTGGACATCAGCTGCGTTCCGGCGACGAGGAAGATGTTGCGCTGGGCGACGATCGTGTCGGGCGCGGAGTAGCGCTCGCCCAGATCGTCGGCGTTGTACAGCAGGCAGTCGACCGCCTGGTTGCCGCGCAGGTCGATGATCCGCAGGGTCTGACCGCGTCCCACGACGTGCGACCACGGCGCGCGTGCCGGGATGACGTGGTCGACGACGATGCCGTCACTCATCGCGCCAGTCCCAGCAGGTGCGCCTCGGTGTTCTCGAACGCGCGCTGGCGCTCCGGCGTCGACGCCCTCCACGGGTCGTGCGCCGCGCCGTCATGCGCGCCGGCGCCAGCGCCGCTCGCTGGAGGCAGCCAGGCCAGGCAGCGCAGCGGTGACGCCGTGTAGACCAGTCGATCGTCCAGCGGATGCGGGGTGTTGGCGAGGGTGACGATCACGTCGACCTCCGCGCGCAGCTCGACGTGGGTGCCGGGCAGGACACCGCCATCGAAGTGGAGCGCTCCCGACGCGTCGACGCGCACGGACTTGAACAGGTTGACGTTGGGCCCGACGTCCAACCGCGACAGACCGACCTTGGCGAGGCCGAGCGCGAGCAGGTCGCGTCCGTTCGGCTGGCGGCCGCTGGCGCCGCCGTCGCCGTACAGCGCCGTGTTGGACGCGCGGGTCGAGCACCCGCACAGGCAGTCGTGGCGAGCGCTCGTGTCGGCGACGACCGTCATCAGCACGCGTCCCATGTCGGACAGCAGCAGCGCACCCTGCGCGAGGTAGGCCTGCCACTGCACCTTCACCGTGTCGGCGACGTTCAAGCGCTCCGCGGGCTGGATGGCGTTGTGGACCAGCAGCTGCACGCAGGCGTCGCCGCCCGTGTCCTCCAGCCGGAGCACCGACCCGCGCGGCAGGCGACGGGACGTGTACCCGCCGGCCTCGATGACCTCGTTCCACAGCACCGCGCCGACGACCCCGTCCGGCAGCCCCCCGACGGGAACGGACGACGCGGCAGCGCCGGCGGTTCCGGCCTGGCGGCGCGCGTGATCCCGGGCGCCTGCGAGCGTGCCGGTCTGGGCGTCCGTCCCCTGGACCTCGTCGACCATGCTCCTCCTCCGGCTCCCAGCGCGCTCGTGCACGCGTTTCCATGGATCATCGAAACAGCGCCAGTCTCCACTGGGCGCGGAGCACATGCAAGCGACGCCGAGCGAGTTCACACCGCCGAAACGAAGACGACGGGCACCTGGCGGAGCGGGCGTTC
>JAODBQ010000471.1 GCA_025464045.1 Ilumatobacteraceae bacterium | reverse complement strand
GTCGGGCACCGTGCCGCGCACGTCGTACGCCTTCACGATGGTGTCGAGCACCTGGGGATCGATCGAAGACATGGCCCGCGACCGCTAGCGGTCGAGGTCGGTCGACGGGGACGATGGTTCACCGCGCGGGGGGGTGAACCCTGGACGATCGCCCGCTTCCGGTGGCCGGTCCGGGTCCGGCTCGCCGGTCGGCGAGGGCGCGACGAGGCGGTCGGCGCGGCCGAGCGACCCGGTGGCGTCCGCACCGTCGGCGAACGGATCGTCGGCGAACGGATCGTCGGCGAGCGGATCGTCGGCGCGATCATGCGGTTCGTCGAGCTCACGCCCGGCGAGCCCGTGCTCGCGCAGGTCCGGTTCGAACGGTCCGGAGCCGACGACGCCAAACGCGTCGGCACCCGGCGGATCGCCCGGTCCCGGTGGACCTTGGGGCTGGCTGCGTTCCCACCCGTCAGGTCCACGCGGCTCGGCGCCGTACGTCGACGCCATGGCGACATCGGCGCCGGCCAACGCCGGAACCGGACGGTCGAACGGCGAATCGCCGCGGTGCCGCACGTTGCCGCGGATGCGGAAGAACACGAGCAGGCCGATGCCGAGCAGCGTCAACAGGTACGCGACGTAGTCGGTGGTGGTGCGTTCGTAGTGCAGCCGCACGTGGGTGCTCGTCGGCACGACGACCATCATGTTCGGCCCGATGCGCCACGGACCCTCGGCCCCGTCGACCTGCCAGTTCGGGAAGTAGCTCTCCTTGACCAGCACGGGCACGCCGATCTGGTCGACGTCGAAGCTGAGGTCCTGGTCGCCGAGATCGATGTTGGTGACGGCGACCTTCGGGAGCACCATCGGTTGGATCGGTTGGGTCGGGACCACGATGTCGACCTTGCGGCCGGGGATGCCAGGCGCGAGGCCGTCGTCGCGCGCCGGATCGACGTGCACGTCGATCCGCTGCCAGTTCGACGGTCCACCGTTGGCGGGCATCGCCGCCCACTCGTCGGTGTGCTGGAACCAGCTCGTGCCGACCTCGAGGTTGCGCTCGCGCTGGTCGCCACTGCGCTTGTTGACGACGACCGGTTGGTTGGCCAGGCCTTGGACGAGATCGCTGTTGGCCACGGTGTAGATGTTCCACGGGCCACTCGTGGCGACCTTGGCCAGCTGCGGATCCGCGCCGGTCGTGAGCGCGTCGGCCTGCGACTTCGCCGACGACGTGAACACCATCAGGTACTTGACCCCGAGGTCCTGCATGTAGGGGACGCCGACGGCGGTGTTGTTGTCGTCGTAGCGCAGCTCCCGCACGGGGTCCGAGCTGCGCGAGCTCACCGCGGCAGCCGTGAGGAAGTGGTACGGCGTGGTGCCGGACGCCTCGAAGAACACGCCCTCCATGCTCGTGATGCAGCCGTCCGTCCAGCTCGGCAGGAGCATCAGCGCCATCGTCGTCCCGTATGCGCCGGTGTCGCCGTTGTTCTCCCACTCGGTCCGCCCGCAGCCGTACTGCGGGTCCTTGCCCAGCGTGGCCATCGTGTCGATCAGCGCGCGGTACTCGCCGTACGCCGGTCGTCCCTCGTAGCCGAGGAAGTTGTACCTCGTCCAACCATCGGCGGCCGCGTCTGTCGACGTCGGCGTGAGGGTGATCGGGTCCCAGCCGCCGATGCCCCAGGAGTAGACGCTCTTGCCGTTCTTCGTCTCGTAGTGGCCGCCGGGGACCTCGCGGAAGATGAACAGCACGATGATCAGGATCGCCACGCCGACCGTCGCCGCGGTGGCGAGCCCACTGATCCATGCGGTGCGCGTGTCGAGGGTGCGCTCCCCTCGCGTGTTGCGCAGCACGTACTGCACGAGCTCGACGATGCCGACCATCATCAGCAGCAGCCGGGTGATGTACAGGAACGGCAGCAGCCGCGGGTTCCACAACAGGCCGATGACGGGCAGGCTGCCGCGGGCGAGGTACGTGAACGCCATCAGCGCGAGGCAGGTGATGCCCAGCCACGCGCCAACGAGCTGACGCCGGGCGATGCTGAAGACGAAGCCGACGATCGCCAGCCCGTTGACCACGATGTCCCAGAACGGCGGGTACTGGAAGAACATCTTCCAGAACGAGTCGTCCGGCCCATCCGGCCGGTACCCGTACTTCATGTCGGTCATGTACGCGTGGTCGAGCAGGAACGGCAGCACCCAGAACGCGGAGAGCAGCCCCGCTGCGGCGAGCACCCCGAGGCCGTACTTGAACCGCGTCTTGTCCATGTAGATCAGCCACATCAACGCCGCGCCGAGCACCACGAAGAGCAGCACGACGCCGTGCGACAGCATCGCCAGGGCGAGCACGATCGCCGCCCAGCTGCGGTACTGGCCGGTCTGCAGGCCGCGGGCGAACAGTCCGAATCCGAGGATCGCGAACGACAGCGCGATGGAGAACGAGAACTCCCCCGCCATCGTGCTCTTCACGTTGCCGCCGTAGATCGAGAAGCTCTCGTCGAAGAGGAACAGCAGGCCCGCCAGCGCCATCAGCTCCGGCATCGGGTAGCGGAAGCGGGCCAGGCGACCGAACGCCCAGCAGCAGAACGGCAGGGTGACGAGCCCGAGGATCGCGACGATCTTGAAGGCCACGCCATAGGGGATCCACAAGGCGTTGAGGGCGACGATCATCAGCGCCGGGACGACCATGTAGAAGCGGTACAGCGGGAACCCGGCGTACCAGTAGTTCGACCAGCCGCTCAGCTCGAAGTGCGGCAGCAGGTGGTCGCGCAGGAACAGCGGCGCCATCACGTGGGCACCCATGTCGCCCCCGGTGGGCGTGTTGTTGGTGAACACGAGGTCGAGGTGCACGACCTGGAGCACGGCGAAGGTCGAACCACCGACGAGGACGAGCGCGGTGAGGTACTGGACGATCCGCTGTGCCGGCCACGGCGCGTTGAGCCAGTTGGTCGGCCGGCGGATGATCCGGCGACCGATGCGACCGAGGAGCGATCCGCGCGGACGCTCGCCGCCCGACGCGCCCCGCGCGCCGCCCGGCGACGGGTCCGCGCGCGTCACCTCGCCCGTGGCCGGTGACCGGTCGAGGACCGTCGTCGACTGTTGGAGAACGTGATCGCTCACCGCTGCGTGCCCTGCTCGCTCATGCCGCTGGGAATCCTCTCATCCCCAGCCGGGCCACGAACGTCACGCACGGCGCGCCGCCGGCACCCGCACCCCGGTGCCTCACCGGCCCGCCACGAGGATCAGGCCGGTCACGTTGAACGCCATGTGCGCCATGATCCCCATCCCCAGGCGACCGGTGCGCTGGGCACAGATCCCGAGCACGAGACCGAAGAGGAACAAGCCGGGGTACTCGACGGGACGGAAGTGGATGATCGCGAACCACGCGGCCACCACGACGACGCCGACCACCTCGTTGAGCCGCCGCGTGAAGGCACCCTGCAGCAACCCGCGGTACATCAGCTCCTCGACGATCGGGGCCCCGACGACGACCACGATGATCAGCAGCACGAGCCAGCCGCCGTGCGCGGCGCCGGACAGGTCGCGCGCGCTCTGCTCGACCTTCTCCCGACCGAACGTCTGCGGCCACCACTGCTCGAGCGGCCAGTACGCCAGGCGCAGCAGCACGAGCTGGGAGAGCACGCCGATGGGCAGCCCGACGAGGTCGACCGGTTGCCACGAGCACCCGTAGTCGGCGGCGAAGGAGCCGACGCCGAGCCGCTGGCTGAGGTACCACAGACCGGCGAGCATCGGCATCCACAGCACGACCGCGCCGACCACGCTGACCCACACCGGCTGCGGTCCCGAACCGCCGTGGCCGGCCGCACCGAGGATGATCCCGGCGATCAGGTTGCCGACGAGCCACGTGAGCAGCCAGACGAGTGCGGCGATCGGGATGTCGATCGCCGACCGGCCCCGGGGCGCACGCGCGACCGAGAGCTTCATGGCGGGCATCGGAGTCCGATGCTACCGAGCGGCCGGGCGGGCTCGGGAGCGGCAGGACGACGAAGAGCCCTCCGTCAGCCGGCGGCCACCACCATCAGCCGGCGAGGCGGGTGAAGCCGGTGAACTCGAGCACCCTCGTCGAGCGGCGGTCCTCGAGCCGCCAGCCGTTCGGCACCGACAGCCGGCTGGTGTGCCGAACGCAGAGGTCGTAGTCGTGCGGATCGCGTTCGCCGCTCAGGTCGTCCAGCCAGACCAGCGCCCGGCCGTACTGGTACGTCAGCGTGGCCGTGGCGGCCTCTGCGCAGCCGCATCGCGAGCACTGTCGTTGCATCTCGGAGACGGTAAACGGCAGCGTCTGCCAGGTGGTGGATATCAGCCCACCGCACGCGTGTTCGTGGGTCCAGCGACCGATCCAAGGTTGCCGTCGCGCCGTAGAGTAGAGGAATGAGCAACCTGCCTCCGCCCCCGCCTCCGCCCCCTGGCGGCCGCGGGCAGCAGCAAGGCCCTCAGCCTCCCGATCAGCGGGGCCGCAAGCCCCTCGGCAGCGGTTGGCCACGGTGGATGATCCCCGTGCTGCTCGCTGCCGTCATCCTGTTCATCGCTGTGCCCCGCGTGTGGCCGACCAGCACGGGCGACAAGATCTCGTACTCGGAGTTCATTGCCAAGGTCAACAGCGGTCAGGTGAAGAGCGTCACGATCGACAAGGGCAGTGGGACCATCCATGGCACGACGACGACGGGTGACAAGTTCACCGCCACCGGTGCCGGCGATCGCGGCGTCAGCGCCGCGGACGAGACCCTTCTCGACCAGAAGAACGTCGACCTGAAGTTCAGCCAGCCATCGTCGAACTGGCTGCTCAACTGGGCTGGCCTGCTGCTCCCGCTCGTGCTCATCATCGGGTTCTTCGTCTGGATGCAGCGACGCGCTGCGGGCCAGATGGGCAACGTGATGTCGATCGGGCGCAGCCGCGCCAAGGCCTACTCCGCCGACAAGCCCTCGACCACGTTCGCCGACATCGCCGGCTACGAGGGCGTCAAGCAGGAGATCACCGAGGTGGTCGACTTCCTGCGGATGCCCGAGCGGTTCCGGGAGATCGGGGCCCGCGTGCCGAAGGGCATGTTGCTCGTCGGTCCGCCAGGCACCGGCAAGACCCTGTTCGCCCGGGCGGTGGCCGGTGAGGCCGGCGTCGGCTTCCTCAGCGTCACCGGTTCGGACTTCATGGAGATGTTCGTCGGCGTCGGTGCGAGCCGCGTCCGCGACCTCTTCCAGCAGGCCCGCAAGATGGGCCGCGCGATCATCTTCATCGACGAGATCGACTCCATCGGCCGCAAGCGCGGTGCGGGTCTGGGCGGAGGTCACGACGAGCGTGAACAGACGCTCAACCAGATGCTCGCCGAGATGGACGGGTTCGAGACCAGCGAGGGCATCGTCATCCTCGCCGCCACCAACCGCCCCGACATCCTCGACCCGGCGCTGCTGCGCCCCGGCCGCTTCGACCGTCAGATCGTCGTGCCGCTGCCGGAGAACACCGAGCGTCTCGCGATCCTCAAGGTGCACAGCCGCGACAAGCGGATGGGCCCCGACGTCGATCTCGAGGTGATGGCCAAGGCCACGCCCGGCATGAGCGGCGCCGACCTGGCCAACCTGGTCAACGAGTCCGCGCTCTTCGCGGTCCGCCGGGCCAGCAAGCAGGTCGAGCGGATCGACTTCGAGAACGCACGCGACCGCGTGGTCATGGGTGCCCGACGGGAGAGCCTCGTGCTCACCGGCGAGGAGAAGCGGGCGACCGCGATCCACGAGGGCGGCCACGCCATCCTGACCGTGGTGCTGCCCAACGCCGACCCGCTGCACAAGGTCACCATCCTCCCCCGAGGCATGGCGCTCGGTGTCACGTGGAGCCTCCCCGAGGAGAAGCACACGTACTCCAAGGAGTACTTCGAGGACGTCATCTGCCGGGCGATGGGCGGCCGGGTGGCCGAGAAGATCGTCTACGGCCACCTCAACTCGGGCGCGGCCAACGATCTCGAGCAGGCCACGGGCATCGCCCGCCGCATGGTCCGCGAGTGGGGCATGAGCGAACGCGTCGGTCCGATGGCCTGGAGCGGTCACCAGCAGGTGTTCCTCGGCGAGGACCTGATGACGCAGGGTCGCGAGTTCAGCGACGAGACGGCACGCACGATCGACGACGAGGTGTCGCGGATCCTGCACGAGCAGGAGGCTCGGGCCACCGAGCTGCTCACCAAGCACCGCGCCGCACTCGAGTCCGTGGCCGAAGCCCTGCTCGACAAGGAGACCATCGACGGTGCCGAAGTCGCCGGCCTCGTGCAGGCCAGCCTCGGCGAGAGCGTCCCCGGTGATGCGATCCCGCACCGGATCGTGTCCGCCGATGCCCACGTCATCGACATCGCCCCCGGCGCCGACTCCACCTCGGACTCCCCCGCCACCCTCGACTGACCCGGCTGGGTGGGCCGACCCGGCCCCACCCGGCTCGGCCGCTGGCCCGCTGAGCCCAAGGGTGGGCGCGCCCTGTGCCACTGCTGGCTCACACCGCGCCCACCGCCACTGCCAGAGCCCGGGTGGGCGCGGAACCTGCGAGATGTCGCAGGATTCGCGCCCGCTCGGGTGCCGACGTCGACCGCGCGGCCTGGGCGCCGTCAGGCTCGGGCTTCGGCGACGGCGGCCCACAGGTCGGTGGCGGTCACCGGGCCGACGAAGCTCCTGCGCACGACGCCGAG
>JAODBQ010000463.1 GCA_025464045.1 Ilumatobacteraceae bacterium | reverse complement strand
GTCGGCGACGACGACGAGGTGCTGGTGATCGACGCACCGCACGACGCCGGCCCGATCGTCGAGGCGATCGGCGGACGGCGGGCGACCGCGATCGTCCTCACCCACGGCCACAACGACCACATCAACGCCGCCGTGCCGCTGCGCGAGATCACCGATGCGCCGATCCTGCTGCACAACGCGGACCGGATGCTGTGGGACGTCGTCTGGCCGTCCGACTCGCCCGACAAGGCGATGATGCCCGGTTCGACGATCAAGGCCGGTGGCCACGAGCTCGCCGTGCTGCACACACCTGGCCACTCGCCGGGGTGCTGCTGCCTCTACGACATCGCCAGCGAAGCGGTGTTCAGTGGCGACACGCTGTTCTGCGGTGGCCCCGGTGCCACCGGGCGGAGCCACTCCGACGAGCCGACGATCCTGCGCTCGATCAGCGACGTGCTGCTGCGGTTGCCGGACGAGACGATCGTGCACACCGGCCACGGGGCGTCGACGACGATCGGTGCCGAACGCCCGGGCGTGCTCGCCCGCGCCGCCGAGCTCGGCGTCTGACCGGGGCGCGGCGTGTGACCGCGGGCGGGGCGACAGCTCACGCTCGTGCCCTGCGCACAGCCGCTCGCGTCGGCGGTCCACGAGCACATCACGCGGGAGCTCGCTGCCGGACGTGCAACCCCGGGCGAGCGTCGGGGTCAGCGGTTCGTCAGGGGGCTCGACCCGGCGCCGTGGCCATGTGCCACGCGATCGCACCCTGCGCCGCCGCGACGGCGGAGCTGAACGTGGCCTGCAGCAGGTAGCCGCCGGTCGGCGCGTCCCAGTCGAGCATCTCGCCCGCGACGAACGTGCCCGGCATGCCGACGAGCATGAACGCATCGTCGATCTCGTCGAGGGCGATGCCCCCCGCCGTCGAGATGGCGCGTTCGAGCGGCATCGTCGCCTCGACGATCAGTGGCACGGCCTTGACGAGCGCGGCGAGCGCGTTGGGGTCCGTCGGCAGGCGGTTGCCCGTCGCCTCGCGCAGCACCGCGACGGCCGTCGGCGACAGGCCGACGGTGCGCCGCAGCGCAGTGGTCTGCGAGTCCTTCTTCCGACCCCGGCGGAGCCTGTCGGCGAGCACGCGCGCCTCGAGGTCGGGGTGGAGGTCGACGTGCACGGTGCAACGACCGTCACGTTCGATCACCGCGCGGATGGCGGAGGCGACGGTGTAGACCGGCCCGCTCTCCAGCCCCGTGCGGGTGATGGTCGCGTCACCGCGCACCCGTTGGCCGGCGACCTCCAGGGCGATGTTCTTCAGCGGTTCACCGGCGAAGCGGGTGGCGAACCCCGCGGTCCACGAGATCTGCACGCCGCAGTTCGCGGGTCGGAGCTCGGTGACGGCGATTCCCGCAGCGCGCAGCGGCTCGACCCAACCACCGTCCGATCCGACCCGTGGCCAGCTCGCACCCCCCAGCGCGAGCACGGTCACGTCGCTGGCAACCTCGACCTCCACTCCGCCGGCATCGCAGAATCGCGACCGCACCGGCCCGTCCCGCCGGTCCTCGTCGGCCGCAGTTGCCGTCGTCGCCGTCGTCGCCGTCGTCGCCGCCGTCCAGCCGAGCCAACGCCACCGGGTCTCGAACCGCACCCCCGAAGCGGCCAGTCGCGCCAGCCACGCCCGCAGCAACGGGGTGGCGCGCATCGACTGGGGGAAGACCCTCCCGGTCGAGCCGACGAACGTCTGCTCGCCGAGCTCGGCGCTCCAGGCGCGCAGCGCGGCGGGACCGAACGCGCGCATCGGTCCGTCGAATCGTGGCGCGGCGACGCCGTAGCGGGTGAGGAACTGGTCGAAGGGTTCGCTGTGCGTGAGGTTCAGCCCGGTGCGCCCGGCGAGCAGCAGCTTGCGCCCGACCGACGCCATGTGCTCGTACACCGTCACCGACATCCCGGCCGCGGCGAGCACCTCGGCGGCCATCAACCCCGCCGGGCCGCCGCCGACGACGGTCGCCGTCCCCGAGACCCGCCGCTGCGACCACATCCGAGCAGGGTACGGCCGTTCGAGCCCGCCGCCCGATCCGCCCCCGGCCATCCGCCGCCGAACCATCCGACCCGACGCCCGCGCCGGAGCGCGGGGCTGCGGAGCGCGGCTGCGGCCCTCGGGCCCACGCGGTCAGGTGTCGTGGGGCGGGGGAGCGGGGGGCTTCTTGGCTCGGCTGGGCTGCACGCGCGGCGGCTCGCCGGGCATCTTCGGGTACACGGGGGGCCAGGGGGCGTCGAGCATCCCGGCGGCCTGGTCCGCGCTGACCATCTCCAGGAACGGTTCGAGCGACTGCGGCTGGTCCTCCATCGTCGCCCACGGGTCGCCATGCTCGGCGATCCGCTGCGGCACGACGTCGATCGTCAGGTCGTGGGGATGGATGCCGGCGAGATCGTCCCACTCGAACGGGCACGACACCGGAGCATGCGGATGCGCGCGCACCGACCACGGCGCGAACACGGTCTTGTGCGGCGCGTTCTGGTTGAAGTCGATGAAGATGCGCGCACCGCGCTCCTCCTTCCACCACGACGCGGTGACCAGATCCGGCCGTCGTCGTTCCAGCTCGCGAGCGACGGCCACCGCCGCGGATCGCACGGCGATGCTGTCCCACCGGTGTTCCAGGCGGACGTAGACGTGCAGGCCGCGGTTGCCGGTGGTCTTGATGTAGCCGCGCACCCCGAGCTCGTCGAGCAGCGTGTGGGTGAGCGCAGCGGCCTCCTGAGCCATCGGGAACGACGTGCCCGGACCGGGATCGAGGTCGATGCGCAGCTCGTCGCAGTGCACGGGGTCCGAGGCGCGCATCGGCCACGAGTGGAAGCC
>JAODBQ010000438.1 GCA_025464045.1 Ilumatobacteraceae bacterium | reverse complement strand
GACCGCTACCAGTACCGGCTGACCACCAAAGGGCGCGACCTCTACCCGCTGCTCGTCTCGCTGATGACGTGGGGCGACCGCTGGATGTCCAACGGCGAACCACCGCCGGTCCGGCTTCGTCACGTTGCCTGCGGCCACCCCACCGCGCCGACGCTCACGTGCTCGGTCTGCGGCGACCCCATCGACCCGCGGGCCATGCAGCGCCAGTCCGGCAACGACGCGCCCACGTCCGGCGCCACCCTCCGATGACGGAGCTCGCCTCCGGTGTCGACCGCCGCGACGCCCACGCGGCAGGCCCGGCGTCCGGGCCGTCAGGTCGAGGGCCCGTCCCACTCGCCGACACGGCGCTGACGCCGATCGGGCGATGGCGCTTCCAGGCAGCCTTGCCGGAGGACTGGGTCGCCCTCCAAGGCGTGCACGGTGGCTTCGTCGCCGCGCTCGCCGTCGGTGCAGTCCAGACGGCCCTCGGCGATCCGACACGAACGCTGCGCGCGGCGACGTTCGGCTTCCTGCGCGGGTTGCGCCCCGAGCTCGCGACCTTCGAGGTCGAGGAGATCCGCATCGGACGCGCCCTGGCCACCTACCACGTCACCGTCACCCAGGACGACGGACCACCGTCGATCCTCGGCCGCTGCCACCTCTCACCCCCGTGGGAGGGAACGAGCTTCAGCGATCTCCGACCCCCTGCCCTCACCCCGCCGGCCGACGCCGTACGGCTCACCACGCCGAACCACGTCGGGCACGTCCACCACCTCCCGACCCTCGTCCACCCCGACACCACGATGTTCGCCGGCGCACCGCACGCCCGCTGGCTCGCCTGGACCCGTCCGACGAGTCCGGACCAGGTCGACGCCGCGTGGCTCACGATGCTCGGCGACTACTTCCCCCCGGCGGTCAGCGTTCGCAACACCGGTCCCAGCCGCGCCGTCTCCATCGAGTACGCCATCCAGATCCACACCAGCGACCACACGATCCCACTCGCATCGGACGAGCACCTCACCTGTGAGATGCACGCAACCCATGCCGCAGAAGGCTTCGCCATCGAGGACGGAGCCATCTGGACGCCCCGCGGCACCCTCCTCGCCACCACCCGCCAGACCCGCCTCGCCGGCTGACCTCCCGACGACGTCCGTCCGGCACGTCACCCGTCTTAGGCTCGGGCGGGTGCCCCGGACGAGCGCTGCGACAGATCTGACGCGGCGCCACCGTCGGGAGATCGCACTGATCTCGCTCGTGGCGGCGGTGTTCGCGGCGTTGGTCTACGAGCTCTGGTTCGCTCGCGGGTCGCTCAACAACGACGAGGTGGCCTACGTGATGCAGGCGCGGGCGATCACGCACGGGCACCTGTTCCCCGTTCCGGTGGAGCCGATCGACGCGCACCGGGTCTGGTTCTTCGTGGCGCGTCCCGCGGGCCTCGTCTCCAAGTACCTCCCGCTGGTGTCCGTGGTGTTCGCCGCGAGCCTCCTCGTGACCGGCTCGCTGGCCCCGATCCTCGCGCTGCAGGCGGCAGCACTGCCTTGGCTCGTCGCCGGCCTCGCGCACGAGGTCGGCCTTCGCGGTCGACAGGTCGTCGTGGCCGCAGCGCTCGTCAGCCTGTCCCCGCTCGTGCTGATGGAGACGGCGATCCCGCTCTCCTATCAGCTCTACCTCGTGCTGATCACCGCGACGTGGTGGTTGGTGCTGCGTCTCGGGCATCGCCGCAGCAGCCACGAGGTCGTCACGACGCTCGCCGTCGGTCTCCTCGCCGCGGCGGCGGCCGCGGTGCGTCCGTACGACACCGTCCTGCTCCTCGCCCCGCCGCTGCTGTGGGCCGGGTGGTCCCGGCGCGCCGACGGCAGGCGGCTCGCCGCCCCGCTCGTCGCGGGAGCGCTGCCGGTGGTGGTGGCCATCGGCCGCTACGACGATCGGGCCACCGGGGCACCGTGGCGGCCACCGTTCAACCTGCTCGAGCCGTCCGACACGATCGGCTTCGGGATGCGCCGGCTGTACCCCGAACAGGACGCGCACTCCTTCGGACCGTTGCAGGGGCTCACCGGCCTGGGACTGCACTTCGTCGTCGGTCTGCTGACGTGGCTGCTCGCCGGTGCCGTGCTGCTGCCTGCCGCGGCGCTGGCGTGGCGCCGCTCCAACCCGGCTGCACGGACGTTGCTTGCCGCCACCGCGTGCTACCTCGCCGGCTACTGGATCTTCTGGGGGCCGTGGAACTTCTCGGTCCTGTGGGGCGACGGGACGCGCGTCCTCGGCCCGATCTACGCAATGGCTCTCACGGTGCCGATCGTGGTGACCGGGCTGCCGGCGGCGCTCGCCTGGATCGCCCGGCACGGGCGGTGGGCCCGCGGCGTGGTCGCGGTCGTGCTCGTCGTCGGCGTCGTGCAGCTCGGGTCCGCTGTTGCTCAGGCCCGGGTCGACGCCGGTCGCACACGCGACCTGCTTGCCCTCGCCGACCGGGCACGCGCCGACGGGCCGCTGCTGTTCGACACGGACCCGCCCTACCTCGGTCATCCGGTGAGCAACCTCGTCGACGGCGTCGCGCTCAGTGCGTTCAGCGAGGTTCCTCCCGCTGGTGCCGTCCAGCCGCAGCTCCTGCAACTTCCCAAGGCCGTGTACGGCCCGCGCCCGCTGACGTACTCCCTCTCCCGCGAGGAGCGGGTCGAGGCCGACGAGGTGCGCGTGCAGGTGAGCATCCTCGAGCGCTACGCCGACGTGCTCGTCGTCGAACGGGGTGGCCACACGCGTGCCTGCCTGCTGGCGCACGACTCCGACGCGCGCGACGAGCCGAGCCTGGCGACGGCGACGATCCGGGTCACGACCACCGACGTGCTCGGCTGCGACGATGCCCCCGTGCCCGCGAAGTGGCAGCGCCAGACGGCACAACGCTGCGGCGACACGACGTGCCTGATGCTCGCTGTGTTCCGCGTCGACGACGATGGTTCGACCAGTCGCCTCACGCTGCGCGAGCTGCCCGTGCTCACCTCGGCGAGCACCGTCGCGATGCTCGCGGACACGACCGTGATCGCCTCGTCGGGCCACGGCTGGATCCGCGTCAGCTCGACGTGACGGCTGCGCCCCGCGAGCCCGCGGAATGCATGTCCGTTGCGCTCGCCGACGCGGGCACGATGGTCGCGTGATCGTGGAGTCCGAGCTGCGTGCTGCGGTCGACCGTGCCTTCTCGACCAGCGGCCGCGGGCTGAGGTCGTGGGCCGACCCGCACCCCGACAGGTCGCCGCGCGACGAGGAGTAC
The DNA here is from genome assembly GCA_025464045.1 of Ilumatobacteraceae bacterium. Classification (GTDB taxonomy): domain Bacteria; phylum Actinomycetota; class Acidimicrobiia; order Acidimicrobiales; family Ilumatobacteraceae; genus JAODBQ01. The sequence continues at coordinate 1,760 of JAODBQ010000438.1, read as the reverse complement.
TCGCGGCTGCTCGATCCGGCGAAGTGGCGGATCATCGGTGCCCGCGCCGATGCGTGGGTCGCCGCGCTCGTCGACGCCGGCGTCGCGGTCGCCGAGCCGAACGTCTCGACCGAGTGGCGCGTCCGACCCCGCACGGCGATCTCGCGCACCGACCGCGTGGTCGCGCTCGCGCACGGCGCCTTGCCACTCGTCATCGCCCGCAGCCGCCTCGGCGACGTCGACGATGCCGGGGTGACGTTGGCCGTCGGCGACGACGCGGAGTGCGTGGACGTGTTTCCCGACTGTGGCTGCGACGCGTGCGACAGCGGCTCGCAGGATGAGCTCGACCGCCTCGACGACCACCTCGCCGGCATCGTCACCGGTGCGTTCCGACGACTGTCCGCCGGTGCCCGCACCATCACCGTCATCGGCGCGGACGCGTGGAGGGCATCGGGCAGGTTCGGGCGTGGCGAGGTCCACAGGATCATCGCCGATCCGACGGGATGGCAGGTGCTCGCCGGCACGTCCTGGCTTTCCGGCTGACCCTGCGTCACGGTGCCGTCGTCTCCGGGAGCTCACGCACGTGTCCGACTCGGCGCTGCGCAGCACCGTTCGCGATCCTGTCGCATGTCTGCATACCTCGTGGTCAACTCCAAGATCTCCGACCAGTCGCATCTGGATGCCTACATCGCTGCCGTGGGTCCGACGCTCACCGGACACGACTTCAAGGTGCTGGTGGCGACGACTGAGGCGGAGGCAGTCGAGGGCAGCCCGGCGGGCGAGCGGCTCGTGATCATGGAGTTCCCCGACAAGGCCGCGCTCCGCGCCTGGTACGACTCGCCGGCGTACCGCGAGGTGAAGAAGTTGCGTCTCGCCGCCGGCGAGGGGTTCGGGGTGATCGCCGAGGGCATCTGAGCCTGGCGTCCGCCACCGCTTCCACGGCCGCTGTGGTCCTCGCCACCGGCGTCAGGTCGAGGCGGCGGTCGGACGGGCGTAGGACGGGTCCGCAGGCATGCCGAACCGGATCCGGTTGTGCGCGTGCGCGAGGTGCTGGATCGAGAACGCGGCGCGCATCGCCGTGTACTGCCCCTGCGCCTCCAGCGTCTGGTTGACGCTCTCCTTGGCGAGCTTCAACGCGAAGCTCGGCTTGAGCGCGATGCGCGCCGCGAGGTCGATGGTGAAGGCGTCGAGCTCGGCGCGCGGCACGACGTGGTTGACCATGCCGAGCTGCTTGGCTTCCTGCGCGCTCAGGAAGTCGCCGGTGAACAGCAGCTCCTTCGCCTTGCGCGCCCCGAACTCCCACGGGTGCCCGAAGTACTCGACGCCATTGACGCCCATCCCGACGACCGGGTCGCTGAACAGCGCGTCATCCGCGGCGATGATCACGTCGGCCACCCACAGGAGCATCAAGCCGCCGGCGATCGTCTTGCCCTGCGCCGCGGCAAGCAACGGCTTGGGGAGGTTGCGCCACCGCCAGCACATCTGGAAGTAGATCTCCTCCTCCTGGGCCATCATCCCCTCCTGGCCCTCCCGGTCGTACCCGGCCGACGTGGATACGAGATCGAACGGTTCGAAACCCTCGCGATCGCGCAGGTCGTGACCGCTGGAGAAGTGGGGACCCTCGGCACGCAGCACGATCACCTTCACGTCCGAGCGACGTGACGCATCGTCGAACGCCGCGTTCATCTCGTACGTCATCCGGTTGTTCTGGGCGTTGCGGCTCTGCGGACGATCGAGGCTGACGACGGCGATGCCGTGGTCGCCCGGATCGAGCACCTCGT
>JAODBQ010000434.1 GCA_025464045.1 Ilumatobacteraceae bacterium | reverse complement strand
CCGAGTCGCAGCGTCGCAGTCCGAGTCGCAGCGTCGTAGTCCGAGTCGCAGCGCCGGGCGCGAGTCGGTGGACGTGGTTGTCGCCGCTGTGCGACTCGCGCCGCTCCGTACGACTCGGACCCCCTGGGCAGTGGCCGCCCGCTCGATCACCGTCCGTCCGTCCTCCGCCGCCGTCCGCGCGCCAATCCCCGACACTGCGCGGGCAACCGCGGTGCGGGATCGAGAGCCGGTCGTGCGCAGACGGGTGTTCGCACGGGGCACGATCGCAGCCGAGGGCTGCGCGCGCGTACCGCTGCACGACGGTTTCGTCCACCTCGGGATCACGTTCGAGGACGTGTCCAGCGAGCAGGCCGTCGAGCTGGCGAAGACGCCCCTCGCGTCGTGCAGGCCGCCGTGGTCTTCACCGTCTGAGACCTGGCTTGAGAACGGAGGTCGCCCGGTCGCTACCGTCCCACCGATGGAAGATCGACCGACAGCCGCAGTGCTCCTCGTGGCCGTGTCAAGGGCGCTCGACTATGAGGTGCTGCCGCTAACCGATCCGGCGGTGCAGCACAAGGTGCGCGTCGCCGCGAACCTCTGCCGGATCGTCGAGCGCGAGCTCCGGCTCGGGCCTCCCGCGGCTGCTCGTGAACGCGCCGCGCTGGCAGACCTGCTCGGCCGCGACGGCACGCTCCCGGAGCTGAACGAGGCGCTGAGCACCCATCTCCGCACGGCCGACGCGGCGTTCCTGCCCGGCGCGCTGGACGTGCTCCTCGACGCCGTCGAGGACAAGCTCGCCGTGGACAAGCCCGGCTACACGATGGAGGACGTGTCGTGAGCGTCGTCACGCCGTGGGCGCAGGAGACCAGCGACGGGCTCGCCCGCTACCTGCGCGACCTGTGGGGCACCGACGTCAAGGTCACACTGGACAGCGTCGCCTCCACGGGTGCGCGTCGCCGCAACGTGTTGTTCAGCGCGGACGACGGCACGACGGTGCATGGGCTCGTTGCGACGATCGTGCCCAACCCGGCGCTGCAGATCCAGGACTTCATGCTCGAGCCGAACATGCTCCGCGTTGCCGAGGCCGGCGGGGTTCCGGTGCCGCACATCGTCGGCGCAACGACGGACGAGTCCTACGTGGGCGGCCCGTTCTTCGTCTCCGGACGCATCGACGGCGAGACGGTGCCGCGGCGCGTGCTGCGCACGATCGCCGCGCACGACCTCGGCCCACGCCTCGCCGAGCAGAGCGGACGGGCGTTCGCCGCGCTGCACGCGATCCCTGTCGCGACCGCCCCGGACGCCATCGAGGTGGTCACCGAGGATCCGCAGGAACGTGCCCTGGCCAGGCTCGACGAGAGCATCGGCCTGCTGCTGCAGCCATCGCCCGTCTTCTCGCTGGCGATGCGCTGGCTGGAGCTCAACCGTCCGAAGGTCCCGGCTCCGATCACGATCGTCCACGGCGACATCCGCGTCGGCAACATCATCGTGTCGGAGGACGGGCTCGCCGCGGTGCTCGACTGGGAGGGCGTTCGCACCGGCGACCCGATGGAGGACACCGCCTGGATCTGTGTGCGGATGTGGCGGTTCGGCAACGACACGCTGGAGGTCGGCGGCTTCGCCCAACCCCCCGAGCTCGCTGCGGCCTACACCGCTGCGGGCGGGACGTGGGACGACGAACGGTTCCGGTGGTGGCAGATCCTCGGCACCCTCCGCTGGGGGATCGGGCTCGCCGGACAGGCGTTCGCCCACCTCGACGGCAGCGTGCCGAACGTGATCATGGCCGCGAGCGGCCGCCGCATCGCCGAGCAGGAGTACGACGTGCTGACGCTGATCCGGCGCCAGCTGCGCGCAGCAGGCGTCCACTCGTGAGGGCGCTCGTCCTCGGCGGCAACCGCTACATCGGGCTGCACCTCGTGCGCGAGCTCGCCCGTCGGGGCTTCGACGTGACGGTGATGAACAGCCACGAGGTGCCGCTGCCCGACGGCGTGCGCCGGCTGCACGGCGACCGTCAGCAGCCCGGTGTGCTCACCGAGGTGCTCGGCCCGCACCGGGACGAGTTCGACATCGTCTACGACAACACGTCGTACTGGCCGAAGGACATCGAGCCGCTGGCCAGCCTGTTCCGTGGCCGGATCGAGCAGTACGTGTTCACCAGCTCTGTCGCCGCGTACCGGCGCAGCTTCCTCCAACCGATCGCCGAGACGTTCCGCAGCCACGACCCGACCGACGCCGCGCCGGTCAAGTCGTACGGCGTCGGCAAGGTGCAGAGCGAGCGCTACCTCGCCGAGCAGCACGAGCGCCACGGCCTGCCGTGGACCGCCTTGCGGGTCACCCACTCGATCGGACCGATGAGCCCGCTGCCGACGCGCGAGCCGATCTTCTTCGCTCGCCTGGAGGCGGGTCGACCGATCCTGATCCCGGGCGACGGCTTCTCGTTCGTCCATTTGATCCACGTCGCCGATGTCGCCACCTTGATGGCGTCGATCGCCGGCAACCCCCGAGCGGTCGGGCAGATGTACAACGTCGCCGGGCGCGAGATCACCAGCGTGCTCGGCTCGATGCGGATGATGGCCGCGGCGGCCGGCGTCGAACCGGACATCGTCCACGTGCCCACCGACATCGCCCGCAAGCTCCGCGCGCCGCTCATCCACTGGGGTGAAGCGCTCAACGGGGGAGCGATCTACTCGATCGACAAGGCGCTGCGCGACCTGGACTGGGAGCCGCGCTGGGGCCTCGAGGCCGCGTACCGCGACTCGTACCGGTGGTGGTCCTCGCAGGGCCGAGACCGGTACCAGTACGACTTCTCGCTCGACGACGAGGTGCTCGCGCAGCTCAACGGATGAGCTCACGCGCGGAGCCAGCCTCGACCGTGCTTCG
>JAODBQ010000430.1 GCA_025464045.1 Ilumatobacteraceae bacterium | reverse complement strand
CGTCTGGTCGGTGGCCGAAGCCGTGCACCATCCGCACAACGTCGCCCGCCGCGGTGTGCGGACCGTCCCCGACGATGTGTGGGGGGAGATCACCATCCCGGGTGTCCCGATCCGGTTCGCGAGTGTGGCCGACGAGCTGGACCTGCGCGCGCACGAGCTCGGCGCAGACAGTCGTGCAGTGCTCCACGACCTGCTGGAACGCGAGGACGCGGAGATCGACGAGCTGATCGCGAGCGGAGTCGTGCACGTGCCGGCGGCCCGGACGCCGGGCGACGAACGTGAGGCGAGCATGATCACAGGATGACGACGACGGATCTGTTCCCCGGCTTCGGCGCCGAGACGATCGATGGCGACGGGGCGCGGATCTTCTGCCGCGTCGGTGGCGAGGGCCCGCCGCTGCTGCTGATCCACGGCTTCCCGCAGACCCACATGATGTGGCACCGCGTCGCTGGCCCGCTCGCCGAGCACTTCACCACGGTCGCGATCGACCTGCGCGGCTACGGGCGCAGCGATGCCCCGCCCGACGACGACGCGCACACCGTCTACTCGAAGCGGGCGATGGGCGCCGATCTGCGCACGGTGATGGCGCACCTCGGCTACGAACGGTTCCGCGTGGTCGGCCACGACCGCGGCGCTCGCGTCGCGTACCGGATGGCGTACGACTCGCCGGACATCGTCGACCGCGTCGCCGTGCTCGACATCCTTCCGACGGCGGAGTACTGGGACCGCCTCGACCACGACTTCGGCATCGCGATCTACCACTGGATGTTCCTGGCGCAACCGCCACCGTTCCCGGAGCGGCTGATCAGTGGCGACGGTCGGTACTTCTGCGACCACAGCATCGCCAGCTGGACCAAGGACAAGAGCCTCGACGCCTTCGATCCGGTCGCGCTCGAGGACTACCGCGCGATGTTCGACGATCCCGCGCGGATCGCCGCGATGTGCGCCGACTACCGCGCCGGTGCGGGGGTCGATCTCGAGCTCGACGTCGCGGACCGCGGGGCCGGGCGTCGCATCGCACCGCCGTTGATCGACATCCACGGCCGCATCGGCCTCGCACCCAGCAACGCGCACACCGACGTGTGGAAGCGCTGGGCCAGCGACGCCTCCGGGGTCGCGATCCAGAGCGGCCACTTCGTGGCCGAGGAGAACCCGCAGGCGACGCTCGACGCGCTCCTCCCCTTCCTCCTGCGCCCCTGACCTCCCCTCCGCGCGTGACCGCCGCCCCACCCGCCGCCCCACCCGGGTCCGAGTCGGAGGTCGGTGGTCCGAGTCGGAGGCCGGTGGTCCGAGTCGGAGGCGCGGGCGCGAGTCGCTGGACGTGGTTCTCCCGGCCCGGCGACTCGCGCCGCACCGAGCGACTCGGACCACTGCTCTCACACCGCACGCCCAGGACGTCGCACCGACGTCGGACCGATGGTCAGGGCGACGAGGAGCGGCGGTGGACGGAGACGGCGTAGCCGGACGTGTCGGTGAAGGGCTGGCGATCCCAGGTGGCCCAGCGCTCGGTCAGCTCGAGGCCCGCCGCGGCGGCGTCGCGGTCGTACTCCTCCACCGCGTAGCCGCGGTCGAGGCTGAACCCCGCGAGCAGCACGGCGCGCTCCCCCATGTGCCGCGCCACGCCGGCGACGAGCGCGGCCTGGGTGCCGGGCGGGGTGAACAGCGGGACGTTGCCGGCCATCACCACGACGTCGAACGTGCGCCCGAGCTCGAGCTCGGTGAGGTCGCAGCGGACCCACGTCTGGTCCGGGGCCCGAGCGGCTGCCGTGGCGAGCATCGACTCGTCGACGTCGACCCCGGTCACCTCGATCCCCCGTCGCGCCAGCTCGATCGCGACACGCCCGGTGCCGCATCCGGCGTCGAGCACCGAACCGGGCTCGAACGTGCACACCAGATCGGCCTCACCGTGGACCTCCACGCCCCTCGCGGCGAGCCGGTCGAAGCGTTGCTGGTACTCGTCGCCGTTCCAGGTCGTCATCGTCGCCTCCTGCGCGGTACCCGAACACACCGCCGCCCGCGATGACGTCGTACGGTGACGCCTCGTCACGATACGAGGGGCTCGGCGATCGAGCGCCACGGCGAGCCACGTCGCCGACCTCCGCCGCGTCGTCGAGCCGGCGAGGTCGAGGACGCCGTCGGGCGCGTCCGCTTGCTCGACCAGGCGTGACCTCGCCCGCGCTGAGGTCACACGTCGCCCAGGAGGTCGGCGGTCTCGCGAGTCGCTAGCGCGACGACCAGAACGTGGCCGCCGCCGTGGCGAGCAGGTCGACGACGTCGGCAGTGGGGAACGCGGTGGTGTCCAGCACCAGGTGGTACAGCCCGGGATCCGCCGGGTCGACGCCGTACAGTCGGCGCACGAAGTGGTCGCGGGCGCGATCGGTGGTCTCGCAGCGGTGCTTCGCCTCCGCCTCGGTCTGGTGCTCGGACGCGGCCGCCCGAGCGATCCGGCGCGCCACCGGGCCGTCGAGGCGGATGTGGAACGCACCCGGCCGATCGGCGAGGACCACGGCCGCAGCTCGGCCGAGGAACAGGGTGGGGCCCAGTCCCAACGCCTCGGTGATGTGGCGTTCGGACGTGCGGCGCAGATCGGCGATCGCGTCGAGGTCGGCGTCGATCGGGACCGGGGCGGACGGCACCATGGCTGCCACGCGGCTCAGCGCGGACAGCCAACGACTCGGCGGCGCCTGCGCCTTCTCCTCCTCCGACAGCGATTCCAGGTCGGAGGCGGTGGCCGGGCTGATCACGCGATCGGCGAACGCCAGCCCGAGGCGCTCCGCGAGGCGTGGCGCGACGACGCTGCCGCCGGCACCGTAGGTGGCTGAGACCGTGACGACCCTGACAGGTTCGTTCGCCGGCACGTTCGTCAATCGGACCTCCCAAGCAGTGGCGCGCCCTCAGTGTGGCAGATCAACAGTCGCCGACTCGGCACATGCAACCGCTGCGCTGCGCAGCCGCTCGGCACACGCTGTCGCCTCAGCAGACGACGTCGGCCGGCGGCACGATCCCCTTACCCGATTGGACCGGGGCGCCGCCGGCCTGGTCGCTCGCGGCGCCGGTACCCGCGGCCGCTGCCGTCGTCGACGCGACGGTCGTCGTCGTCGCCCGCACACCCGAAGCAGCGATGCCGCTCGGCGTCGCCGCGGCCGCTGTCGTGGTCGTGGACTGGTCGGGGGCGGCTTCCAACGACGACTTGCCACGGAAGATGTCCAGGATCTGGATCATCTTCGGGGTGTCGGTGATCGGCTGCAGCACGTCGTTGTTCTGCACGATCAACCGGCTGGCGTCGATCTGGTAGGTCGGCACGCCGAGCGGCTGGACCTGCTTGAGCACGCCGAGGAACTGGAGCATCCCGTCGATCGACAGCTGCTGGTCGACCACGACGTACTTGGTCAGCGTGTCGATCAGCCCCTTCGCCACGGTCGCGTTGAACACGCCCTTGCCGAGCGCGGTCTCGAACATCCGTCGCAGGAAGTCCTGTTGCCGCGAGATCCGACCGAGGTCGTAGGCGTTGTCGCCCTTCCACCTGCCGTCGGTGTCGAGGTACTCGTAGTAGCGCGAGCGCACGTAGGCGAGAGCCTCGTCGCCGCTGAACGTGTGACAGCCGGCGGCGTCGATGTTCAACGCGACGTGGGTGTCCCGCGCCGGGAACTCGAACGGGACCTTGACCCCGCCGACCGCATCGACGATCGTCTTGAACGCACAGAAGTCGACCTGCACGTAGTGGTCGATCGTCACCCCGAAGTTGTCGAGCAACGTCTGCGCGAGCAGCGTGTAGTCGCCCTTGCGGTACGCCGAGTTGATCCGCGACCGGCCCTTGCTCGGGATCTTCACCCACAGGTCGCGCGGGAACGACAGCACCGCCGCGCGCTGGCTCGCCGGATCGATGCGCACGACCATGATCGTGTCGCTGCGCTGACCGAGGTCGGCGCGCGCCGGGTCCGCGGCCGACGCCCACGGGGAGTTCGGATCGACGCACGCGTGGCTGTCGTCGCCGACGATCAGGAAGTTCTTGGCCTCCGGATCAGCCGCCGGGAACGTCGCCGCGGGATCGCCGACGAACACGCCGTCGGAGTTGACCGTCACGCCCTGGTGGTCGACGACCGCCGCCTGCGGTGCCGCCGTGATCGACTCCCGCACGCGCTTGCCGATCAGCAGTCCGACCGCGCCGACGAAGCACGCCACGACGACCAGCACGTTGACGCCGAGCACGACTCGCTGCATCCGCGAGTGGCGCCCCGGGCGCAACGGTCGGTTCGGCCGCTCGCGTCGCACGAACGGGGAGGTCCCGATCCCCCGACTGGTGTCGTCGCCGCTGTCGACAGGTGCCGCGTCGTCGAACGGGACATGGCGACCGTTGCGAGCCCCACGACCGTGCTGGCTGCCCGGCCGCCGTGGCGGCAGGGGTTCCAGCAAGGGGTCGGACACGACGATCCACGCTACTGGTCACCCCGTTGCGCCGACCGTCACTCCCCGATGCCCGCGGTCAGCCGGACAGCTCGATCACCGGACGTCGACGAGGTCGACGACGAAGACCAGTGTCTCGCCGCCCTTGATCACGCCGCCGGCGCCGCGACTGCCGTAGCCGAGGTGCGGTGGGACCGTCAGCCGGCGGCGACCGCCGACCTTCATCCCCGTCACACCCTGGTCCCAACCCTGGATCACCTCACCGGCACCGAGCCGGAAGTCGAAGGTGCTCCCGCGGTTCCAACTCGCGTCGAACTCGTTGCCGTTGCTCCACGCCACACCTGCGTAGTGGACGACGACCCGCGTGCCCGACGTCGCCTCGGCGCCTTCGCCGATGGTCTCGTCCTCGATCTGCAGATCGGCGGGCGGGTCGCCCGCCGGGATGGTGATGGATGGTTTGTCGGCCATGTCAGCCGACCTTATCGGGGGCGTACGTAGGTGCCCTGACAGACCGCGACCGGGTCATCGGCTCGAGGCCGATCGTGGTGAAGCTCCCACCCCGGTCCGAGGTCGCCGCACCGGATTCCCCCCGGCGCGGGCGGGCGAGCCGGTGCGAGCGGGCGAGCCGAGCGGGCGAGCCGGCGTCGAGCAGGGCGACCGGCGTCGCCAGGCCCGGCGACGCTGTGGCACGCTGCAACGATGCCGCACATGCAACCGCATCCCGCACCGCTCCGCTTCGGGATGTTCCTGCCCCCGATGCACAAGACGGGCGTCAACCCGACGCTGGCGATGCAGCGCGACCTGGAGCTGATCGAGCACCTCGATCGCCTCGGCTACGACGAGGTCTGGATCGGCGAGCACCACTCGGCCGGCAGCGAGCTCATCGCCAGTCCCGAGGTGTTCATCGCGGCCGCGGCCGAGCGGACCAAGCGGATCAAGCTCGGCACGGGGGTCAACTCGCTCCCCTACCACCACCCGTTCATCCTCGCCGACCGGATCGTGATGCTCGACCACCTCACCCGCGGCCGGATGATGTTCGGCGCCGGTCCCGGCCAGCTGACCAGTGATGCGGCGATGCTCGGGATCGACCCGATGGACCAGCGCCCGCGCATGGAGCAGGCGTTCGACGTGATGATGCGCCTCTTCCGCGGCGAGACGGTCACGGAGAAGACCGACTGGTTCACGTGCGAGGACGCGGTGCTGCAGATCCGTCCGTACAGCAACTTCGACATCGTCGTGGCGAGCAGCGTGTCGCCGGCGGGCAGCAAGCTGGCCGGGCGCTACGGCACCGGCCTCCTCTCGATCGCCGCCACCGAGCCGGCCGGCTTCGGGGTGCTCGACTACAACTACAACGTCTGGCAGGAAGAGGCGGCCCGCAACGGCTTCGAAGCGCCGCGCGACAAGTGGCGGCTGATGGGCCCGATGCACATCGCCGAGACCGTGCAGCAAGCGAAGGACAACTGCCGCTACGGCCTGCAGTGGGTCTTCGAGTACCTCAGCCACATCATCCCGACGCGCGGCCCGGACGATCCGGAGCCGCCGACCGACTACGACGAGCTGATCGACGGCGCCAACGAAGCGGGCCGGATGGTGATCGGCACGCCGGCGATGGCGATCGAGCAGATCCAGCGGCTGATCGACAAGACCGGCGGTTTCGGCACCTACCTGTTCCTCGGTGCGGACCTCGCCGACGTCGCCGCCACCAAGCGCAGCTACGAGCTGTTCGCCGAGCAGGTGATGCCCCACTTCCAGGGTCAGCTCGCGCCCGTCCAGGCGAGCTACGACCGGGTCGTCGGTGCCGGCACGAAGTGGGTCGACGCGACGCTCGGCGCCCAGCTGACGGCGATCGCGGCCTACGAGGACGAGCGCGCCGCCCGTTCCTGACCCATCCAGACGCCTCCGGTCCGGTCCGGCGGCACGCCCCATCCGAGCCGTCGGCGGCGGTAGGCAGTACCCTCCGAGTTGCCGATCACCCCGGTCGGGAGAGCCACCGCCGCAGCCAGCGTCGGGGCGCCGAAGGAGCAACCTCCCCGGAATCTCTCAGGCAAACGGACCGCCCGGGGAGGCAACGCTGGAAAGCAGCCGGCCCGCTCGCGGTCCGTCTCGCCGACGGGGAAAGCCATCTCTTCGAACGCTTCGAACGGGTGGTGGAAGCTCTCAGGCACCATCGACAGCGGGGGAACGGACAGACCACCGCGCCCCTGATCGGAGTCACAGATGACTGCTCGCCCCACGCTCGCTGAGCTGCTCGACGACACGGACTTCATCCACCGCCACATCGGCCCCGCCGCCGACGAGCAGGCGCACATGTTGGGCACGCTCGGCGTGGCCTCGATGGACGAGCTGCTCGACCAGGTGGTCCCGCGGGCGATCCGCCACGACGGGCCGCTGCCGATGCCCGGTCCGCGCGCCGTCGGCGACGTGCTCGGCGAGCTGCGCGCCCTCGCCGATCAGAACGAGCGGCGCACGAGCCTGATCGGGATGGGCTACTCGGGCACGGTGACGCCCCCGGTGATCGCCCGCAACGTGCTGGAGAGCCCCGCCTGGTACACCGCCTACACGCCGTACCAGCCGGAGATCAGCCAGGGCCGTTTGGAGGCGCTCCTCAACTTCCAGACGATGGTCGCCGAGCTCACCGGGTTCGAGCTGGCGAATGCATCGCTGCTCGACGAGGCGACGGCCGCGGCGGAGGCGATGACGATGGCCCGCCGCCTGTCGAAGGCGAAGACCGACCGGTTCGTGGTCCACCACGACACCCATCCGCAGACGATCGCGGTGCTCGCCACGCGAGCCGAACCGGTGGGGATCGAGCTCGTGGTCGGCGATCTCGACGACGTCGACGCGGGCTGCTTCGGTGCGCTGTTCAGCCTGCCGACGTCGAGCGGCGCAGTGCCCGACTGGCGCGCCGCGATCGACGCGGTGCACGCCGCCGGTGGTCTCGCCGTCGTCGCCACGGACCTGCTCGCCTGTGTGCTGATCACCCCGCCCGGTCAACTCGGCGCCGACATCGCCGTCGGCTCGGCGCAGCGCTTCGGTGTGCCGATGGGGTTCGGCGGCCCCCATGCCGCGTTCATCGCCGCCGGGGGTGCCGCCGCGCGGCAGCTGCCCGGCCGGCTCGTCGGCGTCAGCACCGACACCGAGGGTCGTCCGGCGCTGCGACTCGCACTGCAGACGCGCGAGCAGCACATCCGCCGCGAGAAGGCGACGTCGAACATCTGCACCGCACAGGTGCTGCTGGCGAACATCGCCGGGTTCTACGCGACGTGGCACGGCCCCGAGGGACTGCGCAAGATCGCCGAGCGCGTCCACCGCCTGACCTCGATCACGGCCGCGGCGCTCACGTCCGCGGGACTCGCGCTGCGCAACGACTCGTGGTTCGACACCCTGCAGGTCACCGTCGATGCCGCGGACGCGCATCGCCGCGCCGCGGCCGGAGGGCTCGACCTGCGTCGGGTGGACGAGCACACCGTCGGCATCAGCTTCGACGAGACCTCGACGATCTCGACGGTCGAATCGGTCCTCGCCGCGTGCGGGATCGCCGTGCCCTCGCTGCGCGACGACGCTCCCGACGGGATCGACCAACGTCGCCACGACGAGCCCCTCACCCAGTCGGTCTTCAACCGCTACCACACCGAGCACGAGATGCTCCGCTACCTGCGTCGGCTCGCCGACCGCGACCTCGCGCTCGATCGGACGATGATCCCGCTCGGCTCGTGCACGATGAAGCTCAACGCCACGGTGGAGATGGTCCCGATCACGTGGCCCGAGTTCGCCGACGTCCATCCGTTCGCACCGGACGAGCAGACGCTCGGCTACCGCACGATGATCCACCAGTTGGAGGCGATGCTCGCGGCGATCACCGGCTACGACGCGGTGAGCCTGCAGCCGAACGCCGGCAGCCAGGGCGAGCTGGCGGGCCTCCTCGCGATCCGTGCGTACCACCGCAGCCGCGGCCACGCCGGTCGCACCGTGTGCCTCATCCCCTCGAGCGCGCACGGGACGAACGCGGCGAGCGCGGTGATGGCGGGGATGCAGGTCGTCGTGGTCGGCTGCGACGACGAGGGCAACGTCGAGCTCGACGATCTGCGCGCCAAGGCAGCTCAGGCGGGCGAGCGCCTCGCTGCGGTGATGGTCACCTACCCGTCCACCCATGGTGTGTTCGAGACGGGCATCGGTGAGCTCTGCGCGATCGTCCACGAGCACGGCGGTCAGGTGTACGTCGACGGTGCCAACCTCAACGCGCTCGTCGGCCTGGCCAGGCCCGGTGCGTTCGGCGCGGACGTCAGCCACCTCAACCTGCACAAGACGTTCTGCATCCCCCATGGCGGCGGTGGGCCGGGCGTCGGCCCGGTCGCGGCACGTGCGCACCTCGCCCCGTTCCTGCCCGGCCACCCGCTCGGCGGGCTCGATCAGCCGGTCGGTCCCGTGTCTGCCGCGCCGTACGGCTCCGCCGGGATCCTGCCGATCTCGTGGGTGTACATCGCGCTGATGGGCGCCAGCGGTCTGCGCGACGCCACGACGGCCGCCGTGCTCAGCGCCAACTACATCGCCACCCGCCTCGATCCCCACTTCCCCGTGCTCTACACCGGAACCAACGGGCGCGTGGCCCACGAGTGCATCATCGATCTGCGGCCGCTCACCAAGGCCACCGGGGTGACCGTCGACGACGTCGCCAAGCGGCTGATGGACTACGGCTTCCACGCCCCGACGATGAGCTTCCCAGTCGCCGGCACGCTGATGATCGAGCCGACCGAGAGCGAGACGCTGCGCGAGATCGACCGCTTCTGCGAGGCGATGATCGCGATCCGCGCCGAGATCGACCGCGTGGCCGGTGGCGAGTGGCCGCTCGAGACCAGTCCGCTGCGCCTCGCGCCACACACCGCCGAGGACCTCATCGGCGACTGGGACCGCGGGTACACGCGCGACCTCGGGGCCTTCCCGACGCCCGGCATCCGTGCCGCCAAGTACTTCCCACCGGTCTCGCGCATCGACGCTGCGTACGGCGACCGCAACCTGATCTGCACCTGCGCGCCGCTCGAGGCGTACGCGGCGTCTACGGCGCTCTGAGCTGGGCGGCAGGGGTATACGGTCAGCGGACATGGCCGACAACACAGCGCCTGGGTTTGGAGATCTGCTCGGACTGTTCGGCGGCAACAACCCGCTGAGCGGGATGACGCGCAGCGTCGCCCAGTTCCAGCGCGGCATCAACGAGTTCCTGACCACCATCGAGAACCTGAACGTCGCGCTGGAGCAGTTCAACCAGATCTCGGCGCGGGTCAACACGCTGCTCGATCTCGTCGAGGAGCCGATCAAGGCGTTCATCCCCCAGGTCAACCGCACCGTGCGCGCCGCCGACGAGCTCGTCGAGCGGCTCAGTGCGCCGATCGATCGCGTGGCACCGGGACTCAACCGGCTCGCCGAGACGCTGTCCAACCCGGCGTTGACGGCGCTGCCGCTCGACCTCAACGACTTCCTCGGGGTGATCCGCGACCTCGCCCGGCGGCTCCAGCCACTCGGTCAGATGGCCGACACGGCCGGCAACCTGTTCACCCGCGGTCCGTTCGCCAGCTTCCTGACCGGCGCCGGCCGCAGCGAGCCGGCGGCGTCGTCCTCGCGAGCGGCGCCCGCCGTGGCACCGGCACCGGCGGCCCCCGAGCGACTGGTGCCCGACCGGGTGATCACGCCCCGTCAGCCGTCGAACGTCAAGAAGGCCCCGGCGAAGAAGGCCGCGACGAAGCGGGCGACTGCCAAGCGCGCCCCGGCGAAGCAGGCGGCCACCAAGCGCTCCGCGGCACCTGGCTGACCGTCGGGATCAGTGCGCGCGGACCGCCGCGGTCAGTGCTTGGCGACGAACGGCGTCGGCACCACGCGGCCGGCCAGGGCTGCGCCGCGCACGTCGACGGTGACCGCGGTGCCGACCTCGATCGTCGGCGGCAAGAACCCGAGCGCGATCCCGTGGCCGAGCACCGGGGAGAAGTTGCCACTGGTGAGCGCTCCGACCACCGAACCGTCGACGAGCACTTCGCAGTCGGCGCGAGGCGGGCGGCGACCATCGGTGGTGATGCCGCGCAGCACGCGCGCGGGACCGCGGTCGAGCTCTGCCGCCAGCGCCTCGCGCCCACGGAACTCGTCCTTGCCCCACGCGACCACCCATCCGAGGCCGGCCTGCAGTGGTGTGATGCCCGGCCCGAGCTCGTGACCGTGCAGCGGCAGCGCGGCCTCGAGCCGCAGCGTGTCACGCGCCCCCAGCCCGGCGGGGACGATGCCGGCGCCCGTGATCGCCTGCCAGAGGTCCGTTGCCGACCCGGCAGGCACCGCGATCTCGACGCCCGACTCGCCCGTGTAGCCCGTGCCGGCGACGGTGCAGGGGATGCCCTCCCACGTCGCCCGCGCCACCCGGAAGCGGCCGACGGCGGCAGCCTCGGGGAACACTGCGGCGAGCCGCTCCTTCGCCCGGGGCCCTTGCACGGCCAGCACCGCCCTGGTGTGCGTGGTCTCCACCCCACCGATCGCGGCGCGTACCCGGTCGGTGTTCGATGCGTTGGGCATCACGTCGAAGACCTCGTCGTCGATCCACCAGACGATGATGTCGTCGAGCACCGAGGCGTCGACCTCGTCGAGCAGGTGGGTGTACTGCGCCCGTCCGACGGCGATCTTGCCGAGATCGTTGGTGAACGCCCACTGCAGGCGCTCGTCCGCGTCGGCGCCTTCGACGCGCACCGTGCCGAGGTGGGAGACGTCGAACACGACGGCGTCGCGTCGACACGCGAGGTGCTCGTCGATCGTGCCGGACTCGTACGCGAGCGGCATCTGCCAGCCGCCGAACGACACCATCCGCGCCCCGATGGCGCGGTGCACCGCGTCGAGCGGGCTGAGCTCCGCCGCGGGTTCGGCCATCACACCGCGCGGCGGGACGCGATGGGCGTCGGCGGCCGCTGCTCGCGTGACTCCTGCTCGTCCTGGGCGCGGATCTGCTGGTCCAGGCTGAGCTTCACGCCGCCGAGCGCGAGCACGTTGACCAGGACGCCCTGGCCGGCGCGGTTCATCACGTCGATCAGTTCGCCGCCCTCGCAGACCATCACGTCGCTGCCGCTGATCACGAGGTGCGCGGCGGCGATGTCGCCGTTCATGTGCTCGCGCATGTAGTTGAACGCCTTGCGCACGGATTCGAGCTTGATCCCGGCGTCGAGCAGGCTCTTGATCACGCGCAGCTCGAGCAAGTCGCGGTAGCTGTACAGGCGGCGGCTGCCGCTGCCGGCGGCGTCGACGAGCGATGGCCGCACCAGATCGGTGCGCGCCCAGTAGTCCAGCTGGCGGTAGCTGATGCCCACGATGCTCGTCGCCCTCGTCGTGGTGAACCCTTGCTCGGTCATCGTCTGCTCCCCTGCTCGGGCTCTGATGACACGCGCGTAACTACGAGCGTGTAAGGACCGATCACTCTACGGGTCGCCGGGGAACGACGTCAACAACGCTGACCGGTCGTTGATCGGCACGGCTCAGGCGTCGAAGTCTTCCGGCTTGATCTCTTCGAGGAAGTCGCGGAACTCGTCCAGGATCGCTTCCTCTTCCTGCTCGGCGATCTCGTCGGGCGCGTCCAGTGCGGCTTCGTCGAGGAGGTCCTCGTTGGCGAAGATCGGCGTCCCCGTGCGCACGGCCAGCGCCAGGGCATCCGAGGGCCGGCTGGAGACGACCAGCTCCCCCGCCGCCGTGCGCAGGTGCAGCTCGGCGTAGAACGTGTGCTCGCGCACCTCGGTGACCACCACCGTCTCCAGCTGCGCCCCGAGCGCCTCGAACAGGTTGACGACGAGGTCGTGGGTGAGTGGGCGCTGCGGCACGATCCCCTCGAGCGCGTTGTGGATCGCCGAGGCCTCCGGGCTGCCGATCATGATCGGCAGCAGGCGATGTCGCCCGTCCTGCTCGCGCAGCACCACCATCGGTGTGTTCGCGGGAAGCTCCACTCGTACGCCGGCGACCTCCATCGGAATCACGATTCGAATCGTACCGGCCAGCGGCAGTCGGGTGAGCCCCCTTCTCAGGGGTCGAGGTGATGTCGCAACGTGGCGGCGACGAGCGCGTTGCGCAGCTCTCCGCCGAGGCGCGACAGCTCGCGCAGCGTGTCGATCGCCTGCTGGCGCGCCTGCGGGTTGCGCTGCCGCAGCTGCGGCAGGATCAGCTGCTCGAACAGGGCGGTCTCGCGCTCGGCGGCCTGTCGCCAGGCGCGCAGGTGGCGCCCCTCGACCCCGCGCTGCAGGAACCCGGCGGCAGCCGACGCCACGGCCAGGTCCGTGCTCGCGTAGACCGCGTAGTCGCCGTTGCCGCGCGCCGAGATCAGCCCGAACGACTCGATCTCGGCCAGCTGGACCGGCGTGATCCCGGCCAGGGCGCAGAGCTCGGCCGGTGAGTACGTCTCGCGGCCGGTCGGCTCGGCGGGAACCGGCATCGCGCTGAGGTTGGCCGTGTCGTCGGCGACCCGTGCGGCCGCGGGTGCCGTCGTCGCGGCGAGTGCGCCGGGTGCGCCGGTGACCGCCTCGGCGGCCACGAGCGGCTCCCGCGGCGCGGCGGGTGCCGGCTCCGCCAGGCGCAGCTGCGCCGACGGGTGCTGGCGCGACACCGCGGTCTCGCGGCTGTCCTCGCCGACGGGCAGGACCGTGACGTTGCGGATGCCCCGCGGCGGGGTGGCGCCGCTCTCGCCCTCGATCGCACCGCGCTCGAGGCGGTCGCGAATGACCTTCAGCGGCAAGAAGTTCTCGCGCTGCTCGCGCAGGATGACCCGCAGCCGCTCGACGTCGCCGTCGTAGAACTTGCGGTAGCCCGACGGCGTGCGTTCGGGGTCGATCAGGCCCTGGCTCTCCAGGAACCGGATCTTCGAGATGGTCACGTCCGGGAACTCCTCGAGCAACAGCCCGAGCACCTCGCCGATGGACAGGTACGGCCGGTCCGTCATCCGCTCACTCACCAGCCCGCCACTCACCAGCAGTGTCGTTCATCCGTCGCCCCGTTCGAAGAACACGAGACGGAACTTGCCGACCTGGACCTCGTCGCCGTGGTGCAGCGGGGTGGGCTCGTCGATCCGCTGCTGGTTCAGGTACGTCCCGTTCAACGAGCCGACGTCGCGCACCAGGTACGCGGTCTCGGCACGCTCGATCTCGGCGTGGCGGCGGGAGACGGTGATGTCCTCGAGCATGATCTCGCTGTCGGGATGCCGGCCGAGCCTCGTGAGCTTGTCGGCCAGGGTGAGCGTGTCCCCGGCCTGCGGGCCGTTGCGCACGATCAGGCTGGCGACGCCTTCGGGCAGCTCGCTGATGCTGACGACCACGTCGTCGGCGGCGCCGGGCGCCTCCTGCAACGGGTCGATCTTGGCGATCGTGATCGTGTGGTCCTCGGTGAGGTCGAGCACCGCGCCACACGACGAGCAGAAGCCCGACTCCGGGGGGTTGCGGTGCCCGCACTGGTTGCAGAACACGTATGCCATGCGCTCGTCGACCCTAAGCCTGAACGAGAGCCTGATACGCGTCGGCGTCGAGCAGCGCCTCCAGCTCACTGGCGTCGGCGATCTCGATCTCACACAGCCAACCGCTGCCGTAGGGATCGCGGTTGATGGTCTCCGGTGCGTCCGCGAGGGCATCGTTGACCGCCACGACGGTGCCGGAGAGGGGCGCGTAGACGTCGCTCACGGACTTGGTGCTCTCCACCTCACCGAAGCTGTCGCCCGCCGCCACGGTCGTGCCCAGCTCGGGAACCTGCACGTAGACGACGTCGCCGAGGGCTTCCTGGGCGTACTCGGTGATGCCCACACGAGCTCGCGTGCCGTCCACCGCGACCCATTCGTGGTCGCTGCTGTAGCGGAGCTCCCCCGGAATCTGCATAGGCGCCAACCCTAGCCGTTGCGCGCCGCGCCGGATTCGACGTAGCCCGCCAAGGGGTGGCGACGATCAGCGGACGAGCTGACGGATCCGCCGCGCGTACTCCTGGACCAGTCGTCGAGCCTCGGCCTCGGTCGTGCTCTCGGCCCACAGATGGGTGATCGGCTCCTCCGGGTCGGGCAGCGCGAGCAGCCACCCATCCTTGTACCGCATCTTCACCCCGTCGACGAGCTCGACGTCGCGGCCGGCCATCTCCATCAGCGTGCGCATCACCATCCCCTTCTGATCCCACGGGGTGACGACGGTGTCGTGGACTTGGTGAACCTTGGGGAGCGCGTCGTACACCTCGCTCAGCGAGCGCTTGCTGCGGGCCAGCATGTCGAGCATCTTCAACAGCGCACCGGCGCCGTCGAACGCAGGGAGGAACCCGGGAAGGATGTACCCACCGTTGCCGTCGGCCGCGAAGCCGACCGCCGGGTCGGAGGCGGCCGCCATCAGCGCCGGTGTCGACAGCTTGGTGCTGATCACCTGCACGCCGTGGCTGCGCGCGATCTGGCGCGCCGACTCGGTGACGTTCACCGGGAGGGCGATGGTGTCGCCGAGCAGGTGATCCGAGACGAGCTCCACGAAGCACAGCAACGCTGCCGTGTGATCGAGCACCCGGCCCTCGTCGTCCACGAACGTGATCCGCTCGCCGTCGGGGTCGATCACCGCGCCGAGGTGGGCGCCCGACGCGCGCACCATCGCGGCGACGCGCTCGCCGCCGGCCTCGGCGTCGTAGGTCAGCCGGCCGGCCGTGGACACGTAGGGGTTGACCGCCAGCACGTCCGCGCCGAGCTTGCCGAGGAGGGTCGGCATCACCCCGCCCACCGCCCCGAACGCGTAGTCGACGACGAGCTTGAACTTGAAGTCGCGGATCGCGTGGGGCTCGACGGTCGCCTCCAGCGCGACGGTGTACTCCTCCAGGGCGCGCGGCGGGAACTGGATGTCGCCGATCTCCTCGGCGAGCGACCGGCGCGCGTCCTCGCGCTGGAACAGCCGCTCGATCTTGCGCTGCGCGTCCTCGGTGATGTCGGTGCCCGCGGTGTCGAAGAAGCGGATGACGACCCGGTCCGGGTCGCTGTGGTGCAGGCGGATCGTGATCCCGCCGAACGCACGGGGCGAACGAGTGAGGAACCGGGTGACGGGGACGGTGGCCACCTCGAGGTCGAGGACGTCGACCCCCGCGGCGTTGAGCCCGGCCATCATCGCCCGCTTGAGCATCCGTGCCGCACGGCTCGAGTCCCGCGAGGTGACCACGGTGGAACCCTTCGGCACCGACGTGCCGTAGGCCATCGCCACCCGCACCGCGAGCTCCGGGGTGACGTCGACGTTGGCCAGCCCGGTGACGCCGTCGCGCCCGAACAGGCTGCGCGCGCCGCGCGACTCCCAGACGATGCTGCTGTTGACGACCGCGCCGTCCTCGATCGTCTTGAACGGGTACACCTTGACCCCGCCGCTGACGACCGCGTTGCTGCCGACGAACACCTCGTCGCCGAGCACGACACCCTCGTCGATGCGCACGTTGTTGCGGATGCTGGTGGTGCGACCGATGATCGCACCGCGCATCCGGCTGCGGCTGCCGACGTAGACGTTGTCGTGCAGGACGCAGCGCTCGATCTGCGCCTCGGCCTGCACGCGTACGTTGCTGCCGAGCACGGTGTAGTCACCGATCTTGCACCCGGCCTCGATCTTGCAGCCCGGTCCGATCACCGCCGGGGCGAGCACGTGGGCCTCCGGGGAGACCTCGGCACCTTCGCCGATGAACACGCCGTCGTTGATCCGGAAGCCGGGGAGGTCGACGGCGACCTTCTGGTCCAGCGCGTCGAACTGGGCGCTCAGGTACGCCTCCAACGTGCCGACGTCCTCCCAGTAGCCCTTCATCACCGCGCCGTACAGCGGCCTGCCGGCCGCGAGCAGCGCAGGGAAGACCTCGCTCGAGAAGTCGACGCTGCGACCCTCGGGGATGAACTCGAAGATCGCCGGGTCGAGCACGTAGATGCCCGTGTTGATGGTGTCGCTGAACACCTGGCCCCACGTGGGCTTCTCCAGGAAGCGCTCGATCGAACCATCCTCCTTGGTGATCACGATCCCGAACTCGAGCGGGTTGTCGACGGCGGTGAGCCCGATCGTGGCCAGCGCGCCGCGCTCCTCGTGGAACGCCATCACCGCGGTGAGGTCCATGTCGGTGAGCACGTCGCCGGAGATGACGAGGAACGTCTCGTCGAGCAGGGCGCGGGCGTTGCCGACACTGCCGGCGGTGCCGAGCGGCACCGGCTCGTCGGCGTACCAGATCTTCACGCCGAACTCGGATCCGTCGCCGAAGTACGTCTTGATGTGGTTGGCGAGGAACGCGACGGTGACGACGATCTCGTCGAAGCCGTGGCGCCGCAGCAACGAGACGATGTGCTCCATCATCGGTCGGTTCGCGATCGGCAACATCGGCTTCGGCGCGTTGGAGGTGAGCGGGCGCAGCCGCGTCCCCTCGCCGCCCGCCATGATGACGGCCTTCATCGGGTGCCCTCCTTGGTTGCCGCACTCGGCGCGCGGCGGCCGGCGCGCACCCCGGCGCGGATCGCTGGGATGTAGGTGATCGCGGTGTAGTAGCTGAGGATCAGGCCGGGGATCACGAGGATCCACGACGCCACCTCGAACCCGGTGTGGCCGGGGAAGTCGGACGAGCCGAGCATGAAGCCGGGCAGGGCGAACATCAGCAGGAACGTCGCCGTCTTCCCCCACCAGGTCACGTCGAAGCGCTGCATGTGGAAGGCGATGGTGGCGATGGCGACGCTGCCGCCGACGAGCACCTCGCGAGCGACGACGAGCCAGGCGACCCACAGCGGCGCGGCCCCCTTGATGATGATCGCGCCGACGCCGACGATGAACAGGATGCGATCGACCGTGGGGTCGAAGACCTTGCCGAAGTCACTGACCTGATGGAACCTGCGGGCGAGCCACCCGTCGACCCAGTCGGTGGCGCCGAGTGCGCCGAGGAGCCACGCCGCGCCGGCCTGGTTGTCGCGTCCGAAGAGCACGTACAGGAACAGCGGGATGCACAGCAGACGCACCAGCGTGAACAGGTTGGGCGCGGTCAGGTACCGATCGGATCCGACGACTGCCTCCACTGCGGCGAGGTTACAAGCGCGACCGGTGAGCAGCAGGTTCCGGCGTTCGAGGCACCGACCGTGCATGTCGACACCGTGCCGCAGACCCCCTTACGCTCACGCGGTGCCAGCACAAGGATCATCCTCAGCCCGTGACGGTGCCCTCGACGGGCAGGTCGCGTTCATCACCGGTGCCGGTTCCGGGCTCGGCGCCGCCTACGCACGCCGACTCGCCGCTGACGGGGCCACCATCGTGGTCAACGATCTCGACCCGGATGCAGCCGCCGCGGTGGCCGTCGAGATCGACGGGGACGTGTGCGTCTTCGACGTGTGCGACTCAGCCGCGTTCGACGCGGAGGTCGACAAGGCCGTCGCCCGCCACGGCCGGCTGGACGTGATGATCAACAACGCCGGCATCGCTCCCCCGCCCGATCCGGAACGCACCGAACGGATGATCGCCGCACAGATGCTGCGGATGGAGGGACGCATCGCCGAGATGGAGCCGATGGGGATCCTCACGGGGATGACCGACGAGGCGTGGGACCGGATGATCCGGGTGCACCTGTACGGCGCGTTCTACGGCACGCGCGCGGCGCTGCGGCACATGCAGCCCGCCCGTTCCGGGGTGATCGTCAACGTCTCCTCGATCCTCGGGCACCACCCGAGCCCCGGCGCACCGCACTACGCCACCGCGAAGGCAGCGATCATCGCGCTGACCCGCTCGGTCGCGCTGGAGGTCGCGCACCTCGGCATCCGGGTCAACGCGGTGTGCCCCGGCTACGTCGACACGCCGCTGCTGGCGCCTCTCGACGCGACGCTGCGCGCCGCCATCACGATGCAGATCGCGAGCGGGCGGATGGCCCAGCCCGAGGAGCTGGCCGAGCTCGTGCGGTTCCTGTCCGGTCCCGAGAGCAGCTACTGCAACGGTGACGTGTTCACGGCGAGCGGGGGGTACGCCTGATGGCGACGATCTTCACCCGGATCATCGACGGCGAGATCCCCGGCACCTTCGTGCACCGCGACGACCTGTGCGTCGTGTTCATGTCGATCAACCCGTTGGCTCGCGGGCACGCACTGGTCGTGCCGATCGAGGAGATCGATCACTGGATCGACGCGTCGCCCGAGCTGAACGCCCACCTGTTCGCCGTCGCGCGTCGCATCGGTCGGGCCCAGGAGGCGGCGTTCCACTGCGACCGTGTCGGGCTGATCATTGCCGGCTACGAGGTACCCCACGCCCACATCCACGTGATCCCGACCAACTCGATGAGCGAGCTGTCGTTCGCGAACGCGGCTGCATCGGTGGATCGCGACGACATGGAGGCGGCCGCCACCGCGATCCGCGCCGCTCTGGCCGGCTGATCCGCAACGGCCTCAGACGAGCGGGAGCTGACCCTCGTCGGACGGCGGTGCGTCCGTCGTCGCGTCGGCGGCGGCGCGGTCAGGGTCGATCGGTTCGACCAGGTGTGGGTCCTTGTTGCGCACGTTGTTGACGTCGGTGGAGACCGGATGCATCTCCAGCAGGTCGTTCGGCGCGGGGACGATGAGCTCCTTCAGCCGATCGGCGTCGTGGTTGTCGGGATCCAGCCACGCCGCCCACGCCGACTGCGGCAGCATCACGGGCATCCGGTCATGGATCGTGGACATCGTGTCGTTGGCCGACGTGGTCACGACTGCGCAGCTGTGCAACCACGGCGCGTCGGGGCCCTGCGACCTGTCCCGCCACACGGCCCACACGCCGGCGACGGCGAGCGGCTCGCCGTTGGCCTGGTGGATGAAGTAGGGCTGCTTCACCGGCTTGCCGGCCTTGGTCACCGCGCCGGTCGCGCTCCCCTGCTTCCACTCGTAGAAGCCGTCCATCGGGA
>JAODBQ010000164.1 GCA_025464045.1 Ilumatobacteraceae bacterium | reverse complement strand
CGGGTTGCGACGCTGTCCGCCCTGCGGGCGCCGGCCGCGCCGTTGGTTCCGACGCGGCGCAGTCATTCATCCTCCGTGAGCAGCTTGCCCGGGTCGAGGCCGAGCGCGACGCGCAGCTGGTCGGCGCCGAGATCGTCGAGCGAGCTCGACTTGGGCAGCACCAGATCGGCGATCTTGCGCTTGCCGGCGACGACGTCCTCGACGCGCTCGTCGATCGTGCCGGGGCACACGAGTCGGTGCGAGACGACCGTGCGCGTCTGGCCGATGCGCCAGGCGCGATCGCGGGCTTGGTCTTCCTTCGCCGGGTTCCACCAGCGGTCGTAGAGCACGACGTGGTTCGCCGCGGTCAGGTTCAACCCGGCGCCGCCGGCCTTCAGCGACAGCACCATCGCGCCGCGTCCCTCGCCGGACTGGAAGTCGGCGACGAGGCGGTCGCGGGCCGCTCGGGTGAGGCTGCCGTCGTAGCAGGCGATCGGCGTGCCCGTGGTCTCGGTGAGGTACTCGGCCAGCCGCCGCCCCCAGGAGGCGAAGTGGGTGAAGATCAGCAGGCGCTCGTCGGCGGCGAACACGGACTCGATGATCTCTTCGAGGCGGGCGAGCTTGCCCGACCGTCCCGCCAGCGATCGGCCGTCGTCGTGGTACGCCGCGGGGTGGTTGCAGATCTGCTTCAGCGCGGTGATCCCGGCGAGGATCGCCCCGTTGCGGCCGACCGCGAGCTCGTCGGCGGTGCTCTTCACGAGATCGTCGATCACGGCCTGGTACATCCCGATCTGCTCCTGCGTCATCGCGCAGCGATCGAGTTCGTCGATCTTGTCGGGCAGCTCGGCGGCGACCTCCGGCTCGGCCTTCGTGCGGCGGAACAGGAGGATCCCGTTGAGGGCGCGCAACGCGGTGTCGTGGTCGCCCGACATCTGCGCGACGAACACCGGTCGCGGACCGATCAGGCCCGGGTTGGTGAAGTCGAGGATCGCCCACAGATCGCCGATCGAGTTCTCGATCGGCGTTCCCGTCAGCGCCAGGCGAGTGCGCGCCGTGAGGCGGCGCAGCTGCTGGGCCGTGTCGCTCGACGGGTTCTTGATCGCCTGCGCCTCGTCGAGCACGACCGTGCTCCACGTCATCGCGGCGAGGGCGGCGATGTCGCGGACCGCGGTCGCGTAGGTCGTGATGACCAGGTCGGCGTCCGCGATCTCCGCGGCCAGCTCGTCGGCCGCAGCACGGTCACCGCCGTGGTGGACGACGATCCGCAGGTGCGGTGCGAAGCGCGCCGCCTCCGCGGTCCAGTTGCCGACGACCGCGGCCGGGGCGACGACGAGCGCGGTGCCGTCGCCGGCCGACCCGGCGAGGTGGGCGAGCACGGTGGGGGTCTTGCCGAGGCCCATGTCGAGCGCGAGGCAGCCGCCGAGCTCGGCGGCCTCGAGGAACCCGATCCAGGCGAGCGCGTCGGCCTGGTACGAGCGCAGCTCGCCGACGAAGTGCTCCGGCTTGGGCACCGGGGCGACCGAGATCTCCTGCGCGCGGCGGACGATCTCCGTCGCCCAGCTGTCGCCGTGGACGACGACGCGCCCGGCCATCGACGAGCCGTCGAGCCCGATCGTGAGCCGCAGGATCTCCGCGCCGGTGAGCTGCGTCGTCGCCGCGCGTGCGGCCAGTGCCTCGGCTGCCTCCGCGAGGTCCACCTGGTCGACGGCGACCCAGCGCCCTCCGGTGTGCAGCAGCGGGCGAGCCTGCGCGGCGAGCCTGCGGATGTCCTCGGCGGTGAGCTCGACGTCGCCGATGACGGCCGTCCAGCTGACGTTGCTGAGCTGGTGCGCGCCGACCGTCGAGCCGGCGACGGCCTCGGTCTCCAAGCGCAGCGACGGCCTCGTGGTGTGCCGGGAGAACGCCGGCGCGCGGACGTCGAACCCGATCCGTGACAGTGCCGGACCCGTCTCGGTCATGAACTCCCACGCGTCGGCCTGGGTGAGGATGATCCGTCCGCGATCGATGCTCCCCGGCCGGTTGAGCGCCGGCGCGATGCGGGCCAGGCGCGCCCATTCGACGGCCACGCCCGTGGTGCGGTTGCCCGTGCGCAGTGCCGCCTCGAGCGGGACGACTTCGTCCTTGCCCCCGGTCGCATGGATGTGCAGCTGCCAGACGCCGGTCGCCGTCGGTGCCTCCAGGCGCACCGTCAACGTCGTGTGCGCCGGATCGGTCACCGATCGCGACCACTGGCCGAGTCGACGCGAGGTCTCCGACGCCAGTCGGCTCTCAGCTTCGAACGGGGCGCCGTCCAGCCGCGCCGCGATCGTCTGCCAGAGGTCCGAGGCCGTGTTCGCGGTCGGTGGCTGTGCGGGTGCCTGGACGACGCCGGCGCGCTGGCTGATGATCGCCTCGATCACGCTGGTCACGACCGCCACGGCCGTGGCCTTCGCGGTGGCACGACCGATCGCGACGACGCTGCCCGGCATGGCTCTCGCGAGGACGTCGATCAACGACTCGTCGAGGAGCGCCGGCCGCCAGCGGACGGCAGTGGAGGCATGCGAGCCGCGGGTGCGCGACGAGACCTGCAGGGTGGGCACGACCGAGCCGCGCGAGGCGAATCGCACGCCCTCCATGGCCACCCGGGCGAGCCACCGCAGGCTGTCCCCGGCGCCGTCGGCACCCTCGCCGCCGGCGAGCGCGACGAGCCATCCCAGGGCATCGCGGATCGGGATCGCCAGCGCATCGGCGCGATTCCCGTCGGGCAGGGCGATGGCCTGGTGCAGCTCCCAGCCGAGCGGCGGGCCGCCGATGCTCTCCAACCGGGTCGCCAGCTCCTCGTTGGCTTCCGCCGGGGTGCCACGCCCGGCCGCCCAGACGACGATCTTGTCCGAATCCCAGGACCCCTGCAGCTGGACCGGTTCGGGCTCGAGCACCACGATCGGCGGCGCCTGTTCGGCGCGCGGAGCAGCGCACACGGGTGGTGGTCGCAGGCGGGCCCGCACGTTGTGCAGGCTCTCGAGGGTGTCGACGAAGTCGGCGACCGCTTGATCGCGTTCGTCGGTGTCGAGTCGGCGCACGCGGTCGAGCAGCTCCTCGGTCTCGTCGACGAAGCGGTCGATCACCCGCAGCGACAGGCGCTCGTCGGCGTCGAGCAGTGCCAGGTCACCGTCAGAGCTGCGACCGTCCGCGATGGACCAGATCGCCGTTTCCAGATCTCGAATGTCGACCATGCAACTCTCTCTGTGGCGATACGCGCCACTGCCCGGCTCGCGCCGCCGCTGTCTGCCACCGGCTCTTGACTGCGCCGTCACCCGATGCGTCGATGATGTTACGGGAGCCCGACCTGCTCAGCCGGCTACCGACCTCGTCTCGATCTCGGAGTGATCGTCGACGATGTGGCCGTCGTCGCACCGGAGCACGGGGTGCACCGGTACGCCGCACCCCGCGTGCCGATGGATCCGTGCAACGGAGGTCTCGTCGGCGAGGTAGCGGTCACCCCATTCACGCAAAGTGACCAGCACAGGATACAGGTCGCGGCCCTTGTCGGTCAGTGCGCACGCCCTGGGGGTCTGTGTCACACTCACCAACCTGCAGCAGGTTGGGTGCTCGCCCGAACTGCGGCGACCGTCGAGTTGGGGTCAGCGGCCGCGGCGGCGCAGGCGGTTGCGCAGGGCGGCGCGGACGATCGCGGTGCGGCTCGTGCTGTCCTCGTCGTCGTCGGGCTCGACCCGGCTGACCAGTTGTTGCAACGCGTTCACCGTCGACTGCCACATCCCGACGAGTGCCCCGCCGGCACTGTCCTCGCCGCGGATCGGGTTGCCCATCGACTCGACCAGCTTCGCGGCCAGCTCCCGGCTGACATCGTCGTTGAGGACGATGCGCACGGACTCGTCGTCGACGTGGATCTCCATCCGTCGTGCCGCGGCGACCTCGGGCGTGATGTCGGACGTGCCGTCGATGCCGAGCTGGTCGATCGTCGCGGCGAGCACCTGCGGATCGACGCCGAGCGCCGACAACGTGTTGCCGGCGAGGCTGCCGTCGAGCAGCGCCATCGCTTCGAGCAGGTGGTGGGTGCCCATCGGGGCCGTGCCGGCGAGCTGCTCGGCGGCGGCGATCAGCGCGTGCGCGCCGGGGGTCCGGCTGGTCCGCCCGGTCGGCGCAGCGGCGACGTCCGACCCGGCTCGGCGAACCTCGGCCAGCACTGCATCGCGGACGCGCGCACCGGGCGCACCCTGCTGCTCGAGCACTTGCGTGGCCACTCCCTCGTCGTCACGCACGATCCCGAGGAGGATGTGCTCGGTGCCGATGTAGTTGTGGCCGAGCTGCAGCGCCTCGCGCAGCGAGAGCTCGAGCACCTTCTTCGACCTGCTCGTGAACGGGATGTGGCCTGTCGGCGCACCGGGTCCACGGCCGACCAGGCCGTTCAGCTCGCGGCGGGTCGGTTCGAGGCTGATGCCGAGTCTGTTCAGCGCCCGCCCGGCGAGGCCGTCGCTCTCCTGCAGCAGGCCGAGCAGCAGGTGCTCGGTGCCGATCTGCTGGTGGCCGAGCTCGCGGGCCTCGTCTTGGGCGTGGACGACCGCACGACGAGCGAGATCGGTGAAGCGTTCGAACATGGGCTCATCCTCACCCCCGTGTCAATTCCCTCTTATTGATACGGTGCGCTGTGACTGACAGGGGATCTGATGACCGACTGGGACGGGCGGCTGGCGCGGTGGCGTGACGAGCTCGAGCTGCTCGCGCAGCTCGACGAAGCGCACTGGGTGCCGCTCGCGATCGCCGAGGCCGAGGCCGGCGTCTCCCGCTCGGCGTTGCGCTCGTGGTACCGCAACCACGAGATCGCCTCGAAGCTGGTCGACGGACCGAACGGTCCGCAGCGCCTGGTGCCATTGGCTGCGGTCGTCGAGCGGGCCGCGAAGTCGCCGCGTCTGCAACGTCGCGCCGAACGCGAGATCAGCCTTGAGGCGCAGGTCGCGTTGCTGCGCCACCGCCTGGGCGAGATGGAGTTGCGCCTGACCGCGCTCGAACGGCGCGACGCTCAGCCGGCGGACGGGCTGCGCTCGTCGCGTTCGCGGATCCCGGGCGACTCGAACATCGCATAGGCGCGCGGGAGCACCTGCCCGGCATCGATCACCGCAGCGCGCCGCGACGTCGCGCCGACGAGCCCGTGCAGCGTCGAATCCTGCAGCCGGACGTCAGCCGAAGTGAGCTGCGCGACGTCCGCCTCGGTGAGGTCGCCGCGCACCGCCGCTACAGCTTCGGCGCGACCACGAACGCGATCGCGGCGAGGTGCAGCCCGGCGCCGATGACGGTGAGCAGGTGGAAGACCTCGTGGAAGCCGAAGACCTGTGGCCAGGGGTCCGGGCGCTTCAGCGCGTACACGACCGCACCGACCGTGTAGGCGACCCCGCCGGCGAGCACGAGCGCGAACCCGACGGCGCCGATGCCGTCGAACAGTTGTGGCAGGGCCACGGCCATCGACCAGCCGACGACGACGTAGACGATCGTGAACAGGGCCCGCGGCACGTGGATCGGCAGCCACTGCAGGGAGATGCCGACGACGGCGCCGCCCCACGCGGCGCAGAGCACGGCGACGCGGTACCCACCGTCGAGGCAGGCGACGGAGATCGGGGTGTACGCGCCGGCGATGGCGAGGAAGATCGTCGAGTGGTCGAGGCGCTTCCACACGGCTCGGGCCTGATCGCTCCAGCTGCCGCGGTGGTACAGCGCCGAGACGCCGAACATCGCCAGCGTGCCGAGCAGGTAGACGACGAGGGTCAGCCGGGTCCGCGGCGGAGCTGTGGAGTAGGCCAGCATGAACAGCCCGATGACGCCGACGACGGCGAACGAGACCACGTGCGACCAGCCACGCAGGAGCGGCTTGATCGCCGCGCTCGGGGACTCGCTCACCGCGGTCACGGTATCCCGCTCACGAGGTCGCGCCGTGGCGGCCCGCGCCGGCGGCGAAGCGGGCCGCGCCGGCGACCGTCTCGCCGCTGCCGATGACGTCCAGGCCACGTCGGGTCTCCACGCCGAGCGCGTCGACCAGGCCGTTGTCCCACTGCTCGTAGCTGCTCAGCCGGTCGCTGCGCATGCACACCTGGGGGAAGGCGGCGATCTGGTGAGCGAGTACGACGGCCTCGACGAGTGCCCGACCGGGTTCGCAGAGCCGGTTGGCGAGACCCATCCGCAACGCCTCGTCGCCGCTGACCCCGCGTCCCGTGAGGATCAGGTCGAGCGCGTGGCTGTGGCCGATCAGTCGCGGCAGGCGCACCGTGCCACCGTCGACCAGCGGCACTCCCCAGCGCCGGCAGTACACCCCGAACGTCGCGTCGGACGCCGCCACCCGCAGGTCGCACCACAGCGCCAGCTCGAGCCCGCCCGCGACGGCGTGGCCCTCGACCGCCGCGATGACCGGCT
>JAODBQ010000339.1 GCA_025464045.1 Ilumatobacteraceae bacterium | reverse complement strand
CCCGTCGCTGCGCGGGACCCGACCGGTCGACGACGCCGACGGTTCGGCGCCCATGCGGTGCGGATGCTCGCGGCGCTCGGCGCCCTCGCCGCATGCGGTGCCCTGGTCGAGGATGCCGGCTCCTCGTGGGGCGCGATCTACCTGACCGACAACTTGTCGGCGAGCGTCGCGACCGCCGGGCTCGCATTCGTCGCGCTGCAGAGCGCGATGACCGTCGGGCGCCTCCTCGGCGACCGGGTCGTCGACCGGTTCGGTCAGCGTGCCGTGGTCCGCACGGGCGGTGCGCTCGCCGCCGCAGGCATGGGATTCGCGCTCGCCGTTCCGTCGATCACCACCACGCTCGTCGGTTACGCGCTCGCCGGCCTCGGCGTGGCCACCCTCGTTCCCGCGGCGATGCACACGGCTGACGAGCTGCGCGGCCTCCCCAGCGGCGTCGGGCTGACGATCGTCAGCTGGCTGCTGAGGATCGGGTTCCTCATCTCGGCACCTCTCGTCGGATTCGTCGCCGACATCTCCAGCCTGCGCGTCGGCCTGCTCAGCGTCGTCCTCGCCGGAGTGGTCACGTTCGCCCTGAGCCGCGTCCTCCAGGATCGGACGGTGCGGACCTCGCGCGAGATGGCGTCGTCGCACGGACCGTGAGGAGAGGTCGTCGATCACGCCGCCGACGCGCGGTCGAACCGTCGACGGCGGCCGGACCCGCGCCCATCGGGCCTGGTGCTCGCCCGCGTGATCCACCCGTCGCGGTGCCTGTCGCGGTGCCTGTCGCGGCCGCACGGCAACGATCGACGGGAGTCGGGCAGGTACCTTCGGCCACGTGACACCGATCGGTGCGCCTGTGCCCGACGCCACGCCGGCCGCGCCCGCGCCGCGTTCGACTGGTGGCGAGTTGCCCTGCAGCGGTGGGTTGGACTCGGCCCGGGCCTGGATCGTCGTGGCGGCCACGTTCCTCACCACGTTCACGGTGTTCGGCATCGTCTACAGCTTCGGGGCGTTCTTCACGTCGATGGCCGACGACTTCGGCAGCGGCAAGGGTGCGACTGCGCTGATGTTCTCGATCACCACGGCGTGGTACTTCTCGCTCGGGCTGGTCTCCGGACGGATCGCCGACCGGTCGGGACCACGCCCGGTGCTGCTGGTCGGTGCCGTCGCCCTCGGCGTCGGGCTCCTCGCCACCTCACAGGTCAGCTCGATCTGGCTGGGCTACGCGACCTACGGGATCGGGGTGGGCACGGCAGTGGCGTGTGCCTACGTCCCGATGGTCGCGATGGTGGGTGGCTGGTTCGTCCGCCGGCGGACCGCGGCATTGGGCGTCTCCGTCGCCGGCATCGGCGTGGGCACATTGGTCGTGGCGCCGTTGTCCGAGTCGCTGATCGACCGCTACGGCTGGCGGACCGCGTACGTCGTGCTCGCGATCGGCGGGAGCAGCTTGTTGCTGATCGCCAGCCTGGGCGCGCGGCGACCTCCGGTCGGCGTCCACCAGCGTCCGGCGTCGATCCGCGGTGTCGTGCGCGATCGCGGCTTCGTCGTCGTCTACCTCGCGAACGTGCTCGTGTCGCTGGCGCTGTTCGTCCCGTTCGTGTTCATCAAGAGCTACGCAGAGGATCACGGGATCCGCTCCGGCACAGCCGCGACCCTGGTCGGTGTGATCGGGGGAGCGAGCATCGTCGGCCGCCTCGGTCTAGGCGCCCTCGCCAGCCGTCTCGGCTCGCTGCGTGTGATGCAGGCGAGCTTCGCCGTGATGGCCTGCAGCTTCGTGCTCTGGTTGCTCGCCGGGAGCAGCCTGGAGATGCTCGTGCTGTTCGCGATCGTGATGGGCGTCGGCTACGGCGGCTTCATCGCGTTGGCTCCTGCCGTCGTGGCGACGCTGTACGGGACCCGCGACCTCGGCGCGATCCTCGGAGCGCTCTACACCGCGGCAGCCATCGGCGGCCTGATCGGGCCGCCCGTCGCCGGTGAGCTGATCGACCGCGTCTCCTACAGCGCGGCGATCGTGCTCGCCATGGCGCTGACGGCGGCCGCGACCGCGGTGCTGCTCGCCCTCTCGCCCACCCACACGAGCTCCCACTCCGCCTGAGGAACCCGACTCGGGCGCGGGTTGTGCCGGTTGTGGCTCACATCGCGCCCACCTCGGTGGGCCGCTGGAGGGGTGGGCGCGGGTTGTGCCGGTTGTGGCTCACATCGCGCCCACCCCGGTGGCTGGAGGGTGGGCCTTGAAGGGGTGGGCTCTGGAAGGTTGGGCGCGGGTTGTGCCAGTTGTGGCTCACATCGCGCCCACCTCGGTGGGCTCTGGAAGGGTGGGCGCGGGTTGTGCCGGTTGTGGCTCACATCGCGCCCACCTTGCTGGGCATGCAGGGGTGGGCGCGGGTTGTGCCAGTTGTGGCTCACATCGCGCCCACCTTGGTGGGGTGGTGCTGCGCTCGTTGACCTGGGGCGTTGACGTGGGGCGTGGACGGGGCGAGGTGGTGTGGGAGCTCTCAGGTGAGGGTCGGGGCGAGGGTCCGCCACTGCGCCGCGGGGAACGCCCGGGGATCCTCGGTGAGCACCTGGATGCAGACGTGGTCAGCGCCGGCGTCACGATGCGCTTGCACTCTCGCAGCGATCGTCGCTTCGTCACCCCACACGACGAGCGCGTCGACGAGGCGATCGCTGCCCCCGTTCGCGAGGTCGTCGTCGGTGAACCCTTGGCGCTTCCAGTTGTTGGAGTAGTTCGGCAAGCCGAGGTACGTCGCCAGGTGCAGCCGGGCGATCTCCCTCGCCTTCGCCGGATCGGCCTCCAGCACCACACCCTGCTCGCTGGCGACGAGACCGTCAGGGCCGACACCGACGCGGGCAGCCTGCGTCAACTCCGGCGTCACCAGGTACGGATGTGTCCCCGCCGTCCTGGTGCGGGCGAGCTCCAGCATCTTCGGGCCGAGCGCGGCGATGACCCGATCCTCGGTGGCCATCGGTGTTGGTGCCGCATCGAGACCATCGAGGGACGCCGACATCGTCGGGATCGGCTTGCCGTACGTGCCGGGCTCGTTGACACGATCGATCAACGGCCGGTGGCTGATCCCGATCCCGCACAGGAACCTTGGCCCGTGCTCGGCCGTCAGCCGGGCGTGCTCGGCGGCCGCCTCCTCGGGTGTGTGCATCCACACGTTGAGGATCCCGGTCGCGATGGTCGCGCTGCTCGTCGCCTGTAGGAGGTTGCCGAGTGGGCCGAACACATCGCCGCCGACGTCGGGGATCCACAACGCCGAGAAGCCAAGTGCCTCCAACTCGGTGGCCAGCGCTGCGGCTTCGCCGGCGTCGCCGTACCGTAGGTTGCCGCTCCAGATCCCGGTCCCGGACAGTCGCTTGCCACTCATCGTCGAGTCCTCCTCGTTCGCCGTCGCCGATCAGCGGCGATCACACGACCGCAGCTGCCGATCGCAACGCAGCATCGCGCACGTTGCGGCGGAGGTTGCCACGTCACGTCCTGCCGGTCGGCATCGGCCCACGTGAGACGTCACTCGGACCCGTCGTCGACCTGCCCCTCGTCCGGGCTGCCAGGTTCGGACGGCGCGGCATCCTCGGCGACGGTGTCGACCGGTTCCGGCCCTCGCCACGCACCCTTGAACACGCCGCGCACCTGGTGGCCGAGGAGGTCGGCCGACGTCGACATTGCGTCACTGAGCCGCTGCCCGGTCTGGCGGGCCTGGGCTCTGACCTCGTCGCCCGCCACGACGTCGGCGATTCGCTCGCCGAGCTCGCGACCGGCATCAACGAGACGTTCGAACGCCGCCCGGACGCCGGCGTCGGCCTCCGATCGATCAGCCTCCTGCGCGGTCGCCGCAGGCGCGCGGCCCTGGTACCGCCCGATCATCACCTTGCCGAGGCGGCTGAAGTCCTCGGCGACATCGTTCCAGGCATGCTTCATCGGATCGCTCATGGCCGCTCCTCGTGCTCGGACCGCCCGATACCCCCGTGGACGCCGTTGGAACCAGGGGAGTGGCCATGCCGGAGCGGTGAGCCGGCTCCGACGCAGCTCGGCCGCCAACTACCGCGGCGCAACGCCCATCTCAGCCATGAGCGGCGCCCACC
>JAODBQ010000329.1 GCA_025464045.1 Ilumatobacteraceae bacterium | reverse complement strand
ACCGTGCGGCCCGAGTCGCTCCGCCGAGACAAACCCACCCAACGACTCGCGCCCGCTCCAACGACTCCGAGCACGACGTTCCGACTCGGACTGTGGCCTTCCGACTCGGACGAGCAGCGGCGGGATGGGCAGGCACGGGCTGAGTGACGCGCCGCGGGCGCGGCCGAGACACGGCGGAGCAGGGGTCGAGCGACGTTCGGGGTGGCCCGGCGTTGCTACCGTCGGGCGATGCAGGTCGTGCGCATCTCCACGGGTCCGGACGGGCAGTCGCACCTGGAGGACGTCGACGTCGCGCTCGACGACCTCGGCGCAGCCGGGAGGATCTCGCAGCTCTGGCCGGGTGGCGGGGTGCAGTTCCGCGAGGTGGGAGGCGACTACCACATCGACTTCCACAACGCGCCACGACGTCAGCTCGTCGTCAACCTCACCGGATCGGTCGAGATCGAGATCGGCAGTGGTGAGCGGCGGATCCTCGGACCCGGATCGATCCTCCTCGCCGAGGACACGACCGGGCAGGGTCACATCAGCCGCAACGTCGGCGGCGAGCCGCGCACATGCCTGTTCGTCCACCTCGACGAGACCTGAGCGCCGACCGGTCCTCTCCCGGGTTGGCGATGGCGGCCATCGTCGACAGGTCCGTGCACGCGCGCACGATCCCATCGCCGCGGCGGCACGCCCGGTGTTCCGTTGCTGCTCCTCGGTGAGATCTTCCGACTCGCTCGCGACGGCGTCGCGCATCGTCCCGAGGGAGCAGCAGCACCTCGCGCGCGGACCTGTCGCGGACGTCGGCGGGGACGTCGTCCATCCGCCCAAGCTACGGAACGTCAGGCGAGGGAGCGGCCCGAGCTGCGCCACGCCGTCACACCGCCATCGAGGTGGGCCACGTCGGTGTAGCCCAACTGGCGCAGTGCCGCGCCGGCGAGCGCCGAACGTCCGCCGCTCGCGCAGTAGACGAGCACCGGCCGTGCCGGATCGAACTCGGCGAGGTGGTAGGGCGAGCCGGGATCGGCGCGGAACTCGATCATCCCGCGCGGCACTGCGATCGCGCCGGGGATCGCGCCGGTCGCGACCTCGTCGGGCTCGCGGATGTCGACGAGCAGCGCATCGGGACCGATGCGCGCCGCGAAGTCGGCGGGCGCCAGGTTGTCGATCGTCTGCCGTGCTCGGGCGACGAGCTCGGCGACTGTTGTCATCTCCATTGGTGGACCCCTTTGTCGGTGGTGGACGGGTTGGTGGACGGATTGGTGGACCGATTGCTGGACGGGTCGGTGATGGCCCGATGATCCGCCGTCGAGCGCCGCGCGTCTAGTTCAGATGATGAAGCGCGTCGCCTTCGCGGATCGGCGTACCGTTCCAGGTGATGGTCACGTACGGTCAGTTCTGTCCTGTGGCGAAGGCGAGCGAGGTGCTCACCGAACGTTGGACGCCGCTCATCGTCCGCGAGATGTTGTGCGGCAGCACGCGCTTCAACGAGATCCGCCGCGGCGTGCCGACGATCTCCACCGCGCTGCTGACCACGCGGCTCGGTCAGCTGTGTCGGTCCGGCGTGGCCCACAAGGTCGGTAGTGGGCGCACCACCCACTACGAGCTGACCGAGGCCGGTCGCGAGCTCTACCCGATCATCGAAGCGCTCGGCACGTGGGGGCAGCGGTGGGCGCGCAGCGAGTACGGGCCGGCGGAGCTCGATTCGTCGCTGCTGATGTGGGACATCCGCCGGTTCCTGCAGCCGGGCGGTCTGGGTGGGCTGGGCGGGACGCCGCCGAGCAGCGGCAGCCGCAGCGCGGTCGTCCCGGTGAGGGTGACCGTCGAGTTCCAGCTGCGCGTCGGCCGCGCGCTGGACCGCTACTGGCTCGTCGTCGACGATCGCGGCGTCGATCTGTGCATGGTCGATCCAGGCTTCGACGCTGATCTCGTCGTCACCGGGACGCTGCGTGGGCTGACCGAGGTGTGGATGGGCGACCAGACGATGCGTCAGGCCGTGGCGGCCGGCGTCCTGCAGCTGAACGGGTCCCGCGCGCTCGTTCGGCAGTTCCCGGACTGGCTCGGGCAGCATCCCGTGCTCGCTCCCGTCGGGCGCGCCGACGCGTCGCCGGCCGCCACGATGCCGGGAGCCGCACCGTCGTCGCGATCCGGTCGATGATCGCGGCGCTCCGCACGCCCTGGCCCGCGTCACGCTGAGCATCGTTCCGCGTCGGTTGGCTGCCTCCACGAGGACGCCCGCCCACGTCAGGAAGCCACGAGGCGGAGTCGCCGGGATGCTGCGCTGTCCGGCGCACCTCGGCGTCTTCCGTTCCGGGTAACACATCCCCGAGAGCGCCGCGCGGATCTTCTTCAGGAAATCTCTCATCAATCCGAAGCACGTGCCGAAGAATTACGTGGAGCGCGGGTGAGCAACCCACTCCATTGATCGCCGAGGCGATCGATCAATACGTTCGGAGGGCCTTGAACCAGGGCTCGAGCGGCCGAACGAACCCTCCCGGCTATACGGCGCCATATGACCGGGAGCATCACTCCAGTGCCGAGGCGGGCCTGGTCGATGACGAGATCAAGTGATTGACGACATCACCTACGAGGAGCATTTCCATGAACAGATACTTCAAGGCCGGCGCGGGCGCGATCGCCATCGCGACCTTCGCCATGACGGGTTGGACGTTCGCTGCACCAGCGGCTCCAACGTCGTCAGCTGTGCGTTTCCCGTCCGGCTTCACCAGTCCGATCTTCGTCGGCAGCGCGATGGTCTACGACCCGGCTGCCCCCGCCACAACGGCTGCACCGACGACCGCCGCACCGACGACCGCCGCACCGACGACCGCCGCACCGACGACCGCGACGCCGACGACCGCGACGCCGACCACCGCGACACCGACGACGGCGACACCGACGACGGCAGCACCGACGACGGCAGCACCGACGACGGCAGCGCCGACGACAGCAGCGCCGACGACGACCAGGCCGGCGGCCGCCGGCGCCGCAGGCTGCGGCCTCACCTCAGCGGCGTTCTGCGCGACGTTCGATGCCCCGAAGAACGGTGGCACGCAGACCGGTGACCTCGACCCGACGCTCTGGGGCGTCAGTCGCGTGGCCGATGTCAATCCCGGCCAGTCGGCCAACGGCGTCGTGGCGAGCCACCTCGTCGGATGCGGATCCACCACGGCATCGCCGCCCCCCGGCGATGTCAGGATCTGCAACGGTCAGCTGCTCGAAGCCGTCAACGACGGTGGCGGCGTCACCAACATGAACATCTACCCGAAGCAGCCGTTCAACTTCGCCGGCCGCACGGGCACCGTGACGTTCGACCTGTCGGCTGACTCCGGCGGCACCCACGCCGCATGGCCCGAGTTCGTCATCACCGACAAGCCGGTCCCCGGAGTGCGTCGCCAGATCAGCATGCAGCCCGTGCCGCACGCACCGAACTCCGTGGGCTTCGCCCTCGACACCGGATGCAGCGGCCAGGACAACACGACGGGCGTCGGCGTGATCTTCACGACGGTCAACGGTCAGTACACCGAGGTGCAGGGCTCACGCCCGAACTGCATCACCAAGGGCTCCAGCGCCTCGATGAACCACTTCGAGGTGCGGGTCTCCCAGTCCCACATCGAGGTGTGGGGAACCGACGCCGGATCCAAGACGCTGAAGCAGCTCGCCGTGGAGAACGTCAACCTGAACTTCACCCAGGGCCTGGTGTGGATGGACGACGTGCACTACAACGCTCGCAAGGCGGTCGAGCCGTGCGCCTGTGGCACGCAGTTCGACCACACGTTCGCTTGGGACAACCTCGGCTTCGACGGTCCGAAGACCTACCGGGACCTCGGCTTCGACGTGCCGCTCGCCAACGTGTCCGGTGGGAGGAGCATCAACGGTGATGCGGAGGTCCAGGAGGGCTACCAGGTCGGGACCGGCCCGCAGACCTTCACCGTCACTGGTGTGAAGAGCGTCCAGACGCCGACCGCCGCGCAGGTGGTGCTGAACGCCTACTCGTTCAACCACACCCACCCGACCGTCAGCGTCAACGGCAACGCCCCGATCGCCACGACGTGGGCCGCGACCGACGACGGGTACATGTGGCGGTCGATGACCATCCCGGTGCCGCTGGCGCAGGTGCACGACGGTTCGAACACGCTGACGTTCGCCTCGGCGGATGGCTCGACCATCATCGCCAACGTCTCCCTGATCCTCGTCGCTGCCGCACCGGTGCCGTGAGGCTCCACCGGCAACGTTGAGCAGCGGCGTCGCCGCTGAGACCGATGCACACATGTGATGGACGACCCCGGCCGAGCGGCCGGGGTCGTCCGCGTCGGCGCGCTCGTCCGGTGGGACGGACTCACGGGGTGGTGGTGCTGGCGAGGGCGATCGCGACCGCATGGGAGACGTTCAACGAGTCCACGTCGCGGCGAATCGGGATGCGGATCCGCCGGCTGGATGCAGCGATCGCAGCGTCCGTCAGGCCCGGGCCCTCGGCGCCGACGAGGAGCGCGAGCCGCGCCGGGACGATGGCCTCGCCGAGGCGGTCGGCGCCGGGGTCCGGCGTCAGGGCCCAGACCTCGAACCCGTCCTGCGCCAGCGTCGTCAGCGCCGCCGGCCACACCGTGCAGCGCAGGATCGGCAGGTGGAGGATCTCGCCCATCGAGACCCTCACGGAGCGACGGTTGAGCGGGTCGGCGCACGTCGGGTCGATGATCAGCGCGTCGGCGCCCAGCGCGCGCGCCGTTCGAGCGATCGCGCCGATGTTCTCGAGGTCGTTCAGGCCCTCCAGGACGACCAGCCGACGGGCTGCGCGGATGACCGCGTCGACCGACGGCCACGGCACGCGACTCGCGGAGGCGAGCACGCCGCGGTGCAGGTTGAAGCCGACGATCCCGCGCAACGTCTCGATCGACGCGACGTAGACCGTCGCGCTCGTCGCCCCAGGCGTGCCCAGCAGCGGCGCGAGGCGCGCGAACCCGGCCTCGCTGGCGAGTATCGACCGCACCGGGTACGGCGACGAGAGCAACCGCTCCACGGCCAGAGCGCTCTCCACGACGAAGTACTCGACGTCTGGTCGCGGTCGCCGCAGATCGGCGAACTCGGCGAGGCGCGGATCATCCGGGTTCTCGATGGAGATCGGCACCGCTGCGAACCTACTCTCGGACGATGCCCGAGAACCCTGGAGCCACCGTGGCCGTTGCTGTTGGTGGAACGCCGATCAGCGTGATCGACGCGTTCACCTCGACGCGCTTCGCCGGCAACCCGGCAGCCGTGTGCGTGCTCGCATCCTGGCCGGACGACGACTGGCTGCAGCGCATCGCGGCGGAGATGAACCTCGCCGAGTCGGCGTTCCTCGTCGCTCGCGTGGAACCGGCGGAGTTCGACCTGCGCTGGTTCACCCCGACCGTCGAGGTGGATCTGTGCGGGCATGCCACGTTGGCCAGCGCCCACGCCCTCGCCATCGACGGCCCGGTTCGCTTCCACACCCGCAGCGGCGTCCTCACGTGCGTGCGCCGCGGCGACCGCATCGAACTGGACTTCCCCGCGTCGTTCGGCCGACCGGCGCCCCTCGATCCGCGAGTGGTCGAGGCGCTCGGGGTGCGGGTGCGGTCGACCCAGCACGGCACGTTCCTCCTCGCCGAGGTGGCCGACGCGGCCACCGTTCGCGAGCTGGTGCCC
Source organism: Ilumatobacteraceae bacterium (assembly GCA_025464045.1). GTDB lineage: Bacteria > Actinomycetota > Acidimicrobiia > Acidimicrobiales > Ilumatobacteraceae > JAODBQ01. Next base: position 7,743 of record JAODBQ010000329.1, on the reverse strand, counting down.
GACATCGCCGCCCTCGCTGAGGTGCATCCGCACGGCGTCATCGTCACGGCCGCGGGGGACGCCGGGTACGACTTCGTCTCCCGCGTCTTCGCGCCGAACGTCGGGATCGCCGAGGACCACGTCACCGGCTCGGCCCATTGCCAGCTCGCTCCGTTCTGGTCGGCGCGCCTCGGCCGTGACGAGCTGGCCGGCTTCCAGGCCTCGCGCCGCGGCGGCGAGGTCGGTGTCCGCCTCGCCGGTGACCGGGTCGTCCTCTCGGGCAGCGCGGTGACGGTGCTGACCGGCGTGCTCGCTCCGTGACCGTCCGACGCCGCTCGTAGCCTGACGCGATGACCGAGCACGACGGCCGCTACGCGTTCGTCCCCACCGCGGATGCGGGCCCGACGATCGTCGGCGGTGCCGGCGTCTTCCTGCACACGGCCGACGGCCGCCGGATCCTCGACGGTGCCGCCGGCGCCGTGGTCGGCAACATCGGCTGGGGTCGCGCCGAGGTGGCGGATGCCGCGCGGGAAGCGATGGCGTCCGGCGGCTACGTGATGCCGCTGTGGCCGACGCCGCATCGGCTCGCGCTGCGCGACCTGCTCGTCGAACGGTGGCTGCCGGCCGGCTTCACCCAGGTGTTCTTCACCAGTGGCGGCAGCGAGAGCACCGACTCGGCGCTGCGCCTGGCCCGCGCCTACCAGCTCGCCAAGGGCCGCCCGTCCCGGTGGAAGGTCGTCGGCCGTCACCCGAGCTACCACGGGATGACGCTGGCGACGATGGCCGTCGCCAGCCACACCACGCGGCAGGCCGGCTTCGAGCCGCTCCTGCTCGACTTCCCGAAGGTGCCGTGGGACGACCCGCAGGGGGTGCTCGACGCGATCGAGCGGGAGGGCCCGGAGACGATCGCCGGCTTCATCGCCGAGCCGATCACGGGCGCGGCGGGGGCCTGCCTCACCGCGAGCGACGACTACTGGCGCACCGTCACCGAGGTGTGCCGGCGCCACGACATCCTGCTGATCGCCGACGAGGTGATGACCGGCTACGGCCGCACCGGTCTGCGCTTCGGCCACCAGCACTTCCCGTTCGAGCCGGACGTGATCGTCGGCGGCAAGGGCCTCGGTGGCGGCTACGTGCCGCTCGGCGCGGTGGCCACCCGCGAGGACATCGCCCAGCTGCTCACCGGGGCCGGGTTCATGTTCTTCACGTTCACCGGCAACGACGCATCGTGCGCCGCTGCCGTCACCGTGCTCGACATCGTCGAGCGCGAGGGCCTGGTCGATCGTGCCGCGGTCGTCGGGGCCGCGCTCGGACGCCGGCTGCGCGAGACCCTCGCCGAGCACCCGTTGGTCAGCGACGTCCGCGGTCGCGGGATGTTCTACGGCATCGAGCTGCGCTGCAACCGAGACGCCGTCGTGGCCGCGGCGCTCGCCCGCGACCTGTGGGTCTACCCGGCAGGGTCCGGGCCGGTGCCGGATGCGATCCTCGTCGCGCCGCCGTTCGTGATCAGCGACGACGAGGTGGAGCAGCTGGTCGCCCGTCTCGGCGCTGCGCTGCGTGCGGTGCACGCCGACGCGGGCGGCCACAGCGCCCGTTGACGACCGGACGACTGGCAAGCTGACGCGATGGACCACGTCGTCGTCGTCGGCGCATCACTGGCCGGCCTGCGGGCGTGCGAGCAGCTGCGCACGTCGGGCTTCGCCGGCACGGTCACGCTGATCGGTGCGGAGCCGCACCTGCCCTACGACCGGCCGCCACTGAGCAAGAAGCTCCTCGCCGGCGAGTCGGAGCCCGATCGGATCCACCTGCGCAAGCCGACCGAGCTCGACACGCTGCGGATCGACACCCGCTTCGGGGTCTCGGCGGTCGGACTCGACACGTTGGCCCGCCGGGTGTCGCTCGACGACGGTTCGACGGTCCCGTACGACGGGCTGGTGATCGCCACCGGTGCCGCACCCCGGCGCCTGCCCGGTCAGCCGGATGCGGCGGGCGTGCACGTGCTGCGCACGTTGGACCACGCGCTCGCCCTGCGCGCCGAGCTGGTCGAAGGTCGTCGGGTCGTGGTGATCGGCGCGGGGTTCATCGGGTTGGAGGTCGCGGCGACGGCGCGCACGCGAGGTTGCCAGGTGGTGGTGCTCGAGGGTGCGCCGGCCCCGATGATCCGCGGGCTGGGCGCGGCGATGGGCACCGCGGTCGCCGCGGTGCACGAGCGCCACGGGGTCGACGTGCGCTGCGGCGTGCAGGTGGCGGCGATCGAGACCGGCGCGTCTGGCGTGCGGGGCGTCTCCCTCGTCGACGGCACGCTGGTTCGCGCCGACGTCGTCCTCGTCGGCGTCGGCGTGGCGCCGGTGACGGAGTGGCTCGCCGGGAGCGGCCTCACCGTGCGCGACGGTGTGGTCTGCGACGAGACGCTGTGGACGGGCGCGCCCGGTGTCTACGCCGCGGGCGACTGCGCGCGCTGGATGAACCCGCTGTTCGGCGACCTCCAGCCCGACCCAGCCGGTGCTCCAGGTCCCGACGGCGCGGCTGCAGCCGCTGCCCCCGCCGGGGAGGAGATGCGCGTCGAGCACTGGACGAATGCGGCCGAGCAGGGTGCCGCGGCCGCTGCGAACCTGCTCGCCACGACCGCGGGGGAGCCGCCGACGCCGTACGCACCGGTCCCGTTCTTCTGGAGCGACCAGTTCGAGAGCCGGATCCAGTTCGTCGGCAGGGCCGCCGGCGCGCCCGACGAGGTGGTCGAGGTGGTCGCCGGCGACCCGTCCGGCCCGTTCGTGGCGCTCTACGGCCACCGCGGCCGCCTGCGCGGCGCGCTCGGGGTGAGCATGCCACGACTCGTGATGCCCTACCGGAAGCTGCTCGCGGCCCGGGCGAGCTGGGACGAAGCAATCGCGCACTCGGTCGTGACATGAAACCTGAGCAGTAGCGACGCAGGTTTCTTGTCGTTACCCTCATCTCATGACCGATACGTCATCCAACTCGCCCACTGGAGCGGCCACCAACGGCTCCAGCCAATCCGGCGTCGGTGTCAGCGACCGTCCCACGATCCTGCTGCCCGTCCTGCCGGTCCCCGCGGTGGTGCTGCCCGGCACCGTCCTCACCCTCACCCTCGACTCCGACGTCGCCCAGGCGGCCGTGCGCGCTGCCCAAGCCGGCGACAGCAGGGTCCTGCTGCGCTCCGACGCCGGTGGCGATCTCGGCGTGGTCGGCGCCGTGCCGAACGCCGGCTCGCTGCCGAACGGACAGTACGCGGCCATCATCCAGGCGGAGACCCGCGCCCGCGTGGTGCGCACGTTCGTCGGCGAGCGCTCGGCCGAGCACGCCGAGGTCACGTTGGTGCCCGACGAGCGGCCGTCGCCGCGCGTCGAGGGTGCCGCCCGCGAGCTGCGCGTCGTCCTCGAGGAGGTCGCCAAGCTGCGCGGCAGCCGCCGCCTGCCGGAGATCCTGCGCACCATCGGTGAGGCCGGCGCGCTGATCGACGCGGTCACCGCGTGGAGCGACGCCGAGCAGGACCACCAGGTCGCGATCCTGCGCGCCGTCTCGCTGGAGCAGCGCGTCGCGCTGGCGACGGAGTGGGCGAAGGGTCACCTCGCCGAGTTGCAGGTCACGGCCCAGATCCGTGCCGACGTCACCGAGGGCGTGGACAAGCAGCAGCGCGAGTACCTCCTGCGTCAGCAGCTCTCCGCCATCCGCAAGGAGCTCGGTGAGGGCGACGACGACGTGATCGAGCAGTACCGCACGAAGCTCGCCGAGGCCAGCCTGCCCGAGAAGGCGTTCAACACGGTCGACAAGGAGATCGACCGGTTGGAGCGCACCAGCCAGCAGTCACCCGAGCACGCCTGGATCCGCACCTGGCTCGACCGCGTGTTCGAGCTGCCGTGGAACGTGCGCACCGAGGATCGTCTCGACCTCGATGCGGCGCGCGAGGTGCTCGACGCGGACCACTACGGCCTGCAGGACGTGAAGGACCGCATCGTCGAGTTCCTCGCGGTCCGCAAGCTGCGCAACGACCGTCGCGGTGAGGGGGAGGAGGTCAGTGCCGACCGTTCGAACGGTTCGGTGATGACCCTCGTCGGCCCGCCAGGCGTCGGCAAGACCAGTGTCGCCGAGTCGGTGGCGCGGGCGATGGGCCGCAACTTCGTGCGGGTGTCGCTCGGCGGCGTCCGTGACGAGGCCGAGATCCGTGGCCATCGGCGCACGTACGTCGGCAGCCAGCCCGGCCGCATCGTGCGGGCGATCCTGGAGGCCGGGAGCATCAACCCGGTCGTGCTGCTCGACGAGGTGGACAAGCTCAGCCCCGGTGGCTGGAGCGGCGACCCGACTGCGGCACTGCTCGAGGTCCTCGACCCGGCACAGAACCACACCTTCCGCGACCACTACCTCGAGATCGAGCTCGACCTCAGCCAGGTCGTCTTCATCGCCACGGCCAACGTCGCCGACACCATCCCCGCGCCGCTGCTCGACCGGATGGAGTTCATCCGCCTCGACGGCTACACCGACGAGGAGAAGGTGTTCATCGCGCAGCGCTACCTGCTGCCGCGCCAGCTCGGCCTGGCCGGCCTGCGCCCCGACGAGGTCACCGTGACGGAGCCGTCGCTGCGGGCGATCATCAGCGGCTACACCCGGGAAGCGGGCGTGCGCAGCCTCGAGCGTGAGCTCGGCAAGCTGAGCCGCAAGCTCGCCGCACGGCTGGCGACCGACTCGACCGCTGCGGCGGTCACCGTCGAGCCGACGGACGTGCGCACCTGGCTCGGTCGTCAGAAGGTCGACGACGAGGTGCCCGAGCGCACCAGCGTCCCCGGCGTGGCCACGGGCCTCGCCGTCACCGGCGCCGGCGGCGACGTGCTGTTCATCGAGACCACGGCGTTCCCGCTGCCCACCTCGGACGGTGGCATCGGCGAGCCGAGCCTCACCCTCACCGGGCAGCTCGGCGACGTGATGAAGGAGAGCGCGCAGATCGCGCTCAGCTACGTCCGCTCGCACGCGGCCGAGCTCGGCATCGACGCGGCCACGCTGAACAAGCGGGTCCACGTCCACGTGCCGGCCGGCGCCGTCCCCAAGGACGGTCCGTCTGCCGGCGTCACGATGACCACGGCGCTCGTGTCGCTGCTCACCGGTCGCCCGGTGAAGTCGACCGTCGGGATGACCGGCGAGATCACCCTCCAGGGCAAGGTCCTGCCGATCGGCGGGGTCAAGCAGAAGGTGCTCGCCGCCCACCGCGCCGGGCTCACCGAGGTCATCCTGCCCAAGCGCAACGGGCCCGACCTCGAAGACGTCCCGGAGAAGGTCCGCGCGCAGATGACGTTCCACCTCGCCGACACCTACGCCGACGTCCTCGCCAACGCCTTCTGACAGCGGCGAGGCGGGCGAGGTGCGCGGCATCCACGCACCTCGCCCGCAGCGCCGAGCGGGCGCACGGGGCGATCGGGGGCTGGCGGATCTAGCATCGGGACGTGTCGCCGTTCGCCCCCTGTGCGCAGCCGGCGAACGCGTAGGCGATCGTGCCGCGCCTCGATGCGGAGCGCATCGCGCTGTGGCGGCGCCTCGGCCGGGTCATCGTCGATGTGCAGCGTGAGATCGACGGCGAGCTCGGCGAGGCGCACGGCCTGCCGCTGGCGTGGTTCGACGCGATGTCGGCGATCCGCGACGGTGGCGGCCGGCTGCGCGTCGGCGAGCTGTGCGACACGCTCGGCGATGTGGTCTCGAGCGTCTCCCGACGGCTCGACCGGATGGAGGATGCCGGGCTCGTCGAGCGTTCGGTCGCACCCGTCGGCGGCGATCGTCGATCGGTCAGCGTCGCCCTCACGGCCGCGGGTCGAGCGATGTGGCGCGAGGCGAACATCACCTACCGACGCCTCGTGCAGCACCGCTTCGCATCGCGACTTACCGACACCGACGTCGCCGCACTGCAGCGCGTCCTCACCAAGACCAGCAGGAACTGATCGTGCCCGGCCAGCCTGGTCGCACCCCCGATGCCCCGTCGAGCCTGCCCACCCGGGCCGGTTCGTGACGCTGCCGATCGGCGCGAGGGCCCGGATTTCCTCGTCATCGTCGCCGTGCACAATGCTGTTCCCTCCCCCTTTCGTCTCCGTTCCCGTCCCTCCCGGAAGGTAGGCAAGCCATGACCACAGCAGTGATCGTCGATGCGATCCGCACGCCACTCGGCCGGCGCAACGGAAAGCTCAAGGACTGGCACCCCGTCGACCTCGCGGCCGAGACGTTGAACGCGCTCGTCGAGCGCACCGGGATCGACCCCGGGATCGTCGACGACGTCGTGATGGGCTGTGTGATGCAGGTCGGCGAGCAGGCCGCGAACGTCGGTCGCAACGCCGTCCTCGCCGCCGGCTGGCCCGAGGACGTGCCGGGCACGACGATCGACCGCCAGTGCGGCTCCAGCCAGCAGGCCGCGCACTTCGCCGCGCAGGGTGTCATCGCCGGTGCGTACGACGTGGTCGTCGCGGCCGGCGTCGAGGTGATGACCCGGGTGCCGATGGGTTCGTCGATGGCCGACGGCAAGTTCGGCTTCCCGTTCGGTCCGAAGGTCGGGGCGCGCTACGCGCCGGCGGGCGGCCTCGTCCCGCAAGGCATCTCGGCCGAGCTGATCGCCGACAAGTGGGGCATCAGCCGTGAGGAGATGGACCGCTTCGGCGTACGGTCGCAGGCCTACGCCCGCCGGGCCACCGACGAGGGCCGTTTCCAGGGCCAGATCCTGCCGGTGCTCGGCGCGGACGGCCAGATGGTCACCGTCGACGAGGGCCTGCGCGAGACCACGATGGAGTCGCTCGCCGCGTTGAAGCCGGCGTTCAAGCCCGCGGAGGACGGCGGCCGCGTCACCGCCGGCAACTCGTCGCAGATCACCGATGGCGCATCTGCGATCCTGATCATGAGCGAGGAGAAGGCGAAGGAGCTCGGCCTGACCCCGCGCGCCAGGTTCGTCAACTTCTCGCTCGCAGGTGACGATCCGCGGATGATGCTCACCGCCCCGATCCCGGCCACCCAACGCGTGCTCAAGCGGGCCGGGATGACGCTCGACGAGATCGACCTCGTCGAGATCAACGAGGCGTTCGCCTCGGTCGTCCTCGCATGGGAGCACGAGCTGCGTCCGGACATGGACCGGGTGAACGTCAATGGTGGCGCGATCGCCCTCGGTCACCCGCTCGGCTGCTCGGGTGCGCGGTTGATGACGACGTTGCTGTACGAGTTGGAGCGCACGGGCGGCCGGTTCGGTCTGCAGACGATGTGCGAAGGCGGTGGCATGGCCAACGCCACGATCATCGAGCGCCTCGGCTGACCGCTTGACCCGCTGACCGGGCGACGACCGCGGCGACAGCGTCGCGGCGGGCGTCCGTACACTGGTCACGTGCCCGCGTTGTCCACCGTCCTCTGGGTGGGCGCGGGAGTACTCTTCGGGCTGGTCCTGTGGAAAACCGGGATCGGGATGCTGCGCAGCCTGACCACGCCGCTGCCCCCGCCGGCGCCCGCCGGCGAGATGCGCAAGGTCAACGTCAGGTACCGGTGCGGGGTCTGTGGCCTGGAGATCAAGATGATGCTTGCGCCGGACGAGGATCCGCCACCGCCGCGGCACTGCCTCGAGGACATGGACATCGTCGCCCCGCGGTACGACTGATTCTCCACAGTCTGTGGATAACTCTGTGCAGAAACTACATCGGTGTGAGTTGGATGTGCACAGGGTGAGGGTTCGACAAGAGTCGCCCTACTTCCACTTCGTGGCGACGAACAGCCCGGCGAGCAGGAACCCGAGCCCGA